>VSNQ01000137.1 GCA_009774395.1 Lachnospiraceae bacterium | reverse complement strand
CTATAATACATTATCATTACTTAGGTCGTAATAGATCGCAGCAATTTCTTAGAAAAATCCTGATAAATACAGAAATTTATACCCTCTGTCACTAAAATATGCCAAATCTTCCGTTCCACGAACAGAACACATCGTGAAGATATAGCAATAAACGTTTGTGCGTATATCAAAGGTGTGATTGCGATTTTTCATAGTCAAAGCAATACATTTATGGTAATTATACCGAAACAACAGTTTATACAAAAAAACATATAAGTGGTAATTATGCATGAACAATAACTAGTATATACTAACCTGACAAGAAAGTCAAAGGGAAGCTTGCATTTGTTGTAAATTATTATTATAATAGATAAAATAGAAAGGTATCCATATATTATGAAGAAAAATTTAAAGAGAATCGCAGCGATTGCCGCACTGGCTGCGATTGTAATTTTTTTTGCGGCGTTTATTATTTCAGCTTTTTTTGCTGATGCGGGGAATTTGGGTAATCGGTTTATGGCGTTATTGGTTTGTATCATTGCCATTCCAATATTGGTATGGCTGCTGCTGTTTTGTATTGGACGAATGCAGAACAAGCATACCATTGCAGAATTTTTCCCAGAAGATAAGGATAATACAGCGGACAAATAAATTATATATGGGGCTGTCGCAATAAGCTTTGATTGTACAACATATCGTATAAAACACAGGATTAGATTATTTTGTATACATTTTCCTTGATGCGACAGCCCCTTTATGCCGCCTGTGTGCTGCTTGTGTTTTTCTATCGTGCTCCTTTATCGTAGGGAATGCCCTCTGCTTTCGGCGCTTGGGAGTTTTTGGAAGTAAACGCTAACAAAATCATAGATACAATAAACGGCATCATATCATAGATATTCTTTGATAGATGCAGATTCGATAAAAATGTTGCATCTGCGATATTGGCAAGCGACTTAAATACGGCAAAGAATACTGCTGCGCCTGCAATGCGGAACGGTTTCCACTGCCCAAATATCATTACGGCAAGTGCAAGGAAACCAAAACCAGTAACGCCAACTTCAAAATTCCAAGTAGAAACTGACGGAACAATATACGCAAATCCGCCCAAGCCGCCAAGGAAACCAGAAATCATTACGCCGATATAACGCCACTGGTATACATTAATTCCTACAGAATCCGCCGCCTGTGGATGTTCACCACACGCACGCAGACGCAGACCATACTTTGTTTTATATAGGAAGATATACGCCGCAATCAACAGCACTATTCCAATAATTAAGAAAATATTATAGGTCAAAGGGCCAGCCGTAAAGATAAACTCCTTATTGGAATAAGATAATTTCGAAGACGCTGAACCGTTTCCGCCAGAAGCAGTATTGTTGTAAGCTTTTACAATTACAACGGCTGCCGCTGTTGCAAGCATATTTAAAGCAGTTCCGCCAATTGTCTGATCTGCTTTTAATGTAATCGCTGAAAACCCTAACAATAGTGAGT
This sequence comes from Lachnospiraceae bacterium, assembly GCA_009774395.1. Lineage (GTDB taxonomy): Bacteria > Bacillota > Clostridia > Lachnospirales > Lachnospiraceae > COE1. Next base: position 10,444 of record VSNQ01000137.1, on the reverse strand, counting down.
AAATCATCCCAGCAACAGCACTTGCCAAAATAGAAAACAGAATTAATACGGCAGCAGGCAGCGTTCCCTGAAACAATACAAGCACCAAAATGCCTGCAAGTCCTCCAATTGCCATAATGCCCTCCAAAGCAATGTTAATGACACCACTGCGCTCCGAAAACATACCGCCAAGCGCAACCAACATTAAAACTACTGCATATAATAATGTATATTTTAGAAGCAAAAACATTACCTATCTGCCCCCTTTCTATTTGAAGATGAAGACTCTTTTTCTATAGACTTTCTTTTTTGCTTATTGAAAATGGCCTCCATTACAACACCTTTAAAAAGCATAACAAACGCACAAAGATATATAATTACAGCAATAATAACATCCGCAATTTCCGGCTGGAAGTATTTTGTAGATAAATAACCGCCGCCTACGGTAATATGTGATACAAACAGCGCAGCAAAAATAACACCTATTGGATTGCTTAGTGCCAAAAGTGCAACTGGAATACCATTAAATCCCATTGCCGGAAGAGTTGTGCTTACCTGCGGATTCCATTCTGCCACACCAGATAGATAAAATAATCCTGCGCCAATGCCGGACAATGCACCCGCAATTGTCATAGAAAGTACAACATTCTTCTTTTCATTGATACCAGCATATTTTGCGGCATCTTTATTATGCCCGCACGCTTTTAGTTCATAGCCAAACGTTGTCATATGAATTACAACATATAACAAAACCGCAATGATAATCGCAATAAAGATTGCAATTGTAGTAGATTTTGTTTTAAACAGCGCGTTCATTCCGAAATCCGGAATGATAGACTGCGGTGCAGCACTCCGCAGCGTATAGGTTTTTGTGGTTTTTAAGTCATACATATTGCCGATAACGCCTTTGTAAATAATTTCATTGACTGCATACAAGCCTATCCAGTTAAACATAATTGCCGTAATTACTTCATTGACATTAAAATATGCTTTAAAAATGCCAGGAATCGCACCCCAAACCGCTCCGAAAACCATTGCTGCCAGCAGACAAATATACCAAGGCATATGCAGCACCAGCGCAAAATAGAGAGCACCCAATGCACCTAAAGTATACTGTCCCGCAGCGCCGATATTAAACAAACCTGTTTTAAATGCAAACGCAACGGATAATCCGGTCATAATCAATGGCGCTGTCTGTGATAATACAGTACCAATTCCTTTGGGCTTTAAATAAAATCCCCCTTTAATAATCCTGCTAAACCCATCCAAAGCATTTTCGCTGTTAATGCAATACAAAATCACCAGTCCTACCAAAAGCCCTATTACAATACAAATTAATGATGCTACCACCGACAGTATGCCCGACGATATATTGCTCTTCTTATTTTCTGTTCCCATTTTATCACCCCGCCCTCTAGTTTGCTTCCACAGGTATCTTGTCTTTTTTTGCTCCTGCCATATATAAGCCTAATTCCTCTACCGACACGGTATTGGGATTAAGCTGCCCGACAATCTCTCCCTCGTACATTACAAGGATACGGTCGGAAACATTCATTACCTCGTCTAATTCCAGTGACACCAAAAGCACTGCTTTTCCTTTATCCCTTTGCGCCACAAGCTGACTATGGATATATTCAATCGCCCCTACGTCTAATCCGCGCGTTGGCTGTACTGCCACCAAAAGATCAGGATTTTTGTCAATTTCGCGGGCAATAATTGCTTTCTGTTGATTACCGCCTGACATACTCCTTGCAATCGTTACCGGCCCCTGCCCGCTCCGCACATCATATTGATCGATTAATCTCTGCGTATATGTCCGCACAACACCTTTCTTAATAAAGCCTGCCTGCTGAAACTCCGTCTGCCAATAGCGCTGTAAAACCATATTTTGTTCGAGCGTATAATCCAGCACCAGTCCATGTTTATGTCTATCCTCTGGTATATGGCTCATGCCGCCTTTGGAACGCTCACGAATACTTGCCTTGGAGATATCCTGTCCATTAAACAGAATTTTTCCTGCTGTCATTTTCTCTAATCCGGTAAGCGCGTGGACAAATTCTGTCTGCCCGTTGCCGTCAATTCCAGCAATACAGACAATCTCACCGCGCCGCACTTGGAGAGATACATCTTTTACTGCATTATTTTTATGCATTTTACTAGGTACAGTCATATGTTCGATTTTCAGTACCGTTTCGCCTGGTTTTGCCGGTTTCTTATCCACCTTAAAATTCACATTGCGCCCTACCATCATTTTAGAAAGTTCCTCTTTCGTCGTATTTTGAATCTCTACGGTGCTAATATATTTTCCTTTGCGCAGTATCGTACAGCGGTTTGCAACCTCCATAATTTCATTTAGCTTATGTGTAATAAAAAGTATGGATTTCCCTTCCTTTGCAAGATTTTTCATAATCTTCATAAGTTCTTCGATTTCCTGCGGTGTTAAAACTGCCGTCGGCTCGTCAAAAATCAAAATTTCATTATCGCGGTACAGCATTTTCAGAATTTCGGTGCGCTGCTGCATACCGACAGTAATATCGGATATCAACGCGTCCGGATCAACTTTCAATCCATATTTATTGCTTAAAGACATTACTTTTTCCCTAGCCTCTTTTTTACTGAGAAACAGCCCTTGCGTTGGCTCTACACCGAGAATAATATTATCAAGCACAGAAAAACACTCAACCAATTTAAAATGCTGATGCACCATACCAATATTTAGGGAATTCGCATCATTTGGGTTATTGATTTTCACTTCTTTTCCGTTTTTCTTAATTAATCCACTTGTAGGCTGATAAAGTCCGAACAGAATACTCATTAAAGTTGACTTTCCGGCTCCGTTCTCGCCCAGTAGTGCATGAATTTCACCTTTCCGAAGCTGTAAGGTAACATTGTCGTTTGCCTTGATGCCCGGAAATTCTTTTGTAATATTTAACATTTCAATAATGTAATCCTGTTTTTCCATTCTGCCCCTGTACCTTTCTCCCTTATTCAAATAGGGGAATGCCGCAATCGAGTGGGGGAATGCCGCATAAAATAAGGAAGGGAGTTACAATCAATTCCCTTCCCAAAATGACAATGTACAAAACTATTAGTCAATATAAGTTACTGTTACGCCCTCACCGACTGTCGGCTGATTTTCTGTATCGTTTGAAATAGCAATACTTCCATCTGTAATGCCGTCCAAAAGCTTCTGATATTCGTCTTTTGTAAAGGTGCTAAATGCCCATGATGCACCCTCTGTCGGAAGCCCGATATAATCACCGTCTGCAAGTCCAAGGTTCTGCACCTTTCCGCCGATAGAATCCCAATTTCCTGAAAAATAAGCGTCAAGCCTGTCCTCTACAGTAGCTGTCAGTCCTTTCATTGCAGATGTAAGAACTGGATTATAATCGTTTCCTTCTCCTACGGAATACTGGTCTACATCAACACCAATAATCATACCATCATAGCCAAGTGCCGCTTCCATTGCCGATGTATAAATACCACCACCGCAGGCAAATACAATTTCTGTACCCTCTGAGTACCAGCTTTCCATTTTTGCAGTAATATTTGCATCACCGTAGAACTGTCCGCCGTAAGTATACTTCACTTCCACGTCTACGCCCATTTCCTGTGCTGCTGCATCAACGCCTTGTACATAACCATATCCATAACGGATAACTGCCGGAACTGCCATACCGCCAAGGAATCCAAGCTTTGTATAGCCTTCCTTAACTGCTGCGTAGCCCGCAAGATATCCTGCCTGCTCCTCGCTAAACGTACAAGCATATGCATTGCTCTCAATCGGTGCTGTCATATCGCCTTCTGATACGTCAACTGCGATAAAGTTTACATCTGGATAGGTTGTCTGCACTTCAGAAAGTGTTTCACCAAAAAGATAACCTGGCAAAACAATAACAGTAGCGCCCTCACTTACTGCAAGGTCAATCTGGTTAATCCGCTCCTCTGTGCTGTCCTCTGTAGGCTGGTAGTATGTATACTCAATTTTATGTGCATCGCCGTATGCAACTACTCCTTCCCACGTTGCCTGATTAAAAGATTCGTCATCAATCGTTCCAACGTCCGTAACCAACGCAATTTTGCCTTCTACAGATACTGTGTCATCTGTCGGTGCATCTGCCTGCTCTGAACTATTGTCCGGACTCATGTCCTCTTGATTATTCTCTGCTGTGGATTCCTGCGCATTATCAGCAGGTGTCGTTTCAGCAGGCGTATTTTCCGGTGCAGGCGCAGGGCTGTCTGCCGGTGTATTGGAATTACCGCAGGCTGCCAGCGATACGACCATCGCGGAAGCTAAAATAAGTGACAATGTTTTCTTCTTCATATGAAATTCTCCTCCCTGAACGAAGTGCAAAAGTTCGTTCAATTTCATGTTAACACACATATACAAAAAATTCAATAAATTATTTTTCGCGCAGCACCTTATGTGCCGCAATTGTTACTGTTCACTGCGTTCCAGTAACGGATAAAACTCCATGCAAAATCACCTGCGGTGATGGATTTTTACTTGGCACCGATACGTTTTCTCACGGACTTAGCAGTAAATGCTAAGTTCTAAGTAACTTGTAACCCGCAATTACAAATGTTAATGCATGAACACTCAGAGTAATTGTCCATGTTATCGGGTATGATAAATAAACCGTTGTAAGATTGTGATACTGTGGTATTTTAAATATGGTGGCAATCCATAAAAGCCGCAGTCCGCACGCACCGATCAGCGATACAACCATCGGTATAACCGAATATCCGATTCCTCTTAACGCGCCCACCAGTACATCCATAACACCACAGAGAGCATAAACTGTACAGATTATGCGCATTCTATCCATTCCTGCCGCAATGACCTGCGCACTAGGAGAGTAAATTCCAAGCAGAAACTCTCCGAAAAATACCATTAAATTTCCAAGCAGCACGCCAGTTGCAACAACATATATTTCACCAGCTAATAGTATTCGATAAATACGCCGATATTCCCGCGCACCATAATTTTGGCTGGTAAAAGATATCGTAGCTTGATAAAAAGCATTCATTGCCATATACACAAAACCTTCCAAATTGGAAGCGGCGGAATTGCCTGCTACCGCAATTGCCCCGAAAGAGTTCACAGCTGATTGAATCACCACATTCGAAAGTGAAAACACCATCCCCTGAAATCCTGCCGGCAGTCCAATACGCAGAATTTTTCCAAACTTTTCTTTTGTAATAGCAAGCGATTTCAAATCTAAATGAATACCGCTCTGTTCTAGCATTAAGCAGCGAACCACCAAAACCGCCGATACTGTCTGCGAAACTGCGGTCGCCACTGCAACCCCTGCAACCCCCATTTTGCACACAATTACAAAAAAGAGATTTAAAAGTACATTAATGATTCCAGCCCCTAACAGATAATAGAGCGGTCGCTTTGTATCGCCAACGGCACGCAGAATCGCGCTTCCGAAATTGTAAACCATTGTGGAAGTCATACCTAAAAAATAAATACGCAGATAAAGAACCGCTAAATCCAGCACTTCCTCCGGTGCCTGCATTAATTCCAGTAAAAACTTTGCGCATACAATCCCAATAATGGTTAACAGCACGCCGCTGTAGACGCTTAACAACATCGAAGTATGGACAGTTTCTTTCAGGTCGCTCTCTTTTTTTGCTCCATAATACTGTGCCGTCAGTACATTAGTACCGATCGACATTCCAATAAAAAGATTGGTAATTAAATTAATTAATGCACCGTTAGAGCCAACTGCCGCAAGCGCATTATCACCTGCAAAGCGTCCAACTACCACAATATCTGCTGCATTAAACAAAAGCTGCAAAATACTCGAAAACATTAACGGTACTGCAAAAATCAACATTTTTTGAAATACGGAACCGCTGCACATATCAATCTCGTACTTCTTCACGTCAAATTCCTCCTTTATGAAAACTGCTTTATTTTTTTTATGCTCATTACAATTAATGGTATTACCATTAAAAACCAAATAACCGGCTCCGTCCAGATAATGCCCCAATACCCAAATATTTTGACAAACACAAACGTAAACACCAGTTTTCCAATTAATTCAATAAAACTCGAAAGCACTGGCGTTTTATAATCACCGAATCCCTGCATAGAATTACGAAGCACCACAATCAAAACGCAGATTATTAGAAATGACATATCCACTTCAAGGTATGTTTTTCCCCAATAGATAATTTCCTCATTTTGCGTACTGGCAATAAAGCGAATTAAATATGGCGAAATCGTATGCGCAAGTACAAAAATAACCGCTGCCCATATCGTTCCAAGCAACAGCGTTTCCTTGATTCCCTGCCGTATTCTGTCATATTTTCCAGCACCATAATTCTGTCCGCAGAACGTCGCCATAGAAGAACCAATTACGCTGATAGGAAGATTCCATATTTCAAAGGTTTTGCGCGCTGCTGTATGCGCAACAATAATGGATGTCCCCAACTGGTTAATGCCGCTTTGGAGCACCAGCGATCCAAAATTTACCAAACTAGACATTAATCCCATTGACAGACCACTTTCATATAGAGAAAGTACTTGCTTCTTTGAAATACGAAAGTCCTCTCTTGAAATATGTAAAATGGGAAAGCTTTTATATATCCGCAGCAGACACAGCACTACAGACAGTAATTGCGACAGCACCGTTGCAATTGCCGCACCTTTTACCCCAAGTCCAAATTCTAGAATCAATGTATAATCCAGAATTACATTCGTAATAGATGCAATCACGAGAAAAATTAACGGCGTAAACGAATCCCCAATTGCACGCAGCATATTGGCGCAAAGATTGTAGGACAGTGTTATCAGCATTCCCCCGATTAAAATCCGAATATAGTCTAGCGAAAATGCACGCTGCTGCTCTCCAATATGTAGCAACCCTATAATCGGTGTCAAAAATATCTCCACACAAACTACAATAACCGCTGCCGTCGAAAATCCCAATAAGACTGCACCAGCTATATTTTTTTTCAGCCCTTTTTCATCACCACTACCATAATAGCGTGCTGTCAGCACACCAAATCCAAGACTTAGTCCATTAAAAAAACCCGTTAGCAAGGTATAGAGTGTAGAAACGGAACCAACTGCTGAAAGTGCCGTTTCGCCTAAAATACTTCCCACAATCTTCGTATCCACCAAACTATATAATATCTGAAATAAATTTCCAAAAAACACAGGAATTGCAAATAACAGAACCATTTTAATTGGTCTGCCCTGTGTTAAATTCAAAACGGTCTTGACGTTCTTTTTCGTTTCCATATCCATTCCTCAATTTATACTATACTCATAAACGATTAGATTTTCCAATTTCTGCACAGCACGTATTACCCGCTTATGCAATATGGGCTGTGCAGAAATTGGAAAATCTTAACGGTCGTCAGTATAGCAATCACTAAGATTTACCAATTAACCGCCTCACAAGTGCGATAATACTATGCGTTAATCGCAAAGTTTATCGCTTGTGAGTATATACTGGCAAACGATTAAACGTTTTTCCGCAATCCTTTGGGATAATGATTTTTCATAGTCTGCCCTGCTCCTTTTCCCCAGCCGATGCTATACCCCATATAAGTAATTAAGCGCCAGCCTTTTTCCCCTTCAAACGGTAATACTTGTCCGCTTAAATATGCCTGCGCTGCTGTATTATCCCCCTGATACAATTCCATTGTATACTTTGCCTCCTCCCTATTTAGCGCAAGTGCTAAGGCATGGGAAGGTTCAAAACGTTTTTTCTTTAATGTACCCAGATGCAGACCTATGCGCAGAACTTTTAACTGATTTATAGAAGGCATATCCAGCGGCATTAGATAAAGCTGATCCCCGAATCGCAACAGGCAGTTATCTCTGCCCTCTGTCAAATCCAGGTTCAGGCTTTCCTTCTGAAACTGAAAAAATTCTTTCACTTCTTTTGCCTTAACTCCCATTTGTATGCCCTTTGGCGGAAATCTTTGGATGTTCGACTCTGCCTCACCCGCTTTATGCAGCACAGCAAGAAAATGTCCTTCTCCTTCTACTAAATGTGGAAATAAATGGATAGTATGCTCTAACGATGCTCTACATTGTGGTTCTAATTGTTGTGTTAATACACTGTTATGAATCCATGCCCATTGAGGGTTTCCTGCCGCCATGCCAGAATACAATGGTACCGCAAGTACATGATAATCCGGATGACGCATTAAAAAACGGGCAATGCTCCCTTCATTTTCCTCCGGCGCAAAAGTACATGTGGAATATACTAGCCGGCCTCCCGAACGCAGCATTCTATCTGCGCAATCTAGTATTTCATCCTGTCTTTCTGCACATAACTGAATATTTTCTAAGTTCCATTCCGCAACAGCCTCCTGATTTTTACGGAACATTCCCTCACCAGAACAGGGCGCATCCACTAAAACACGGTCAAAATATCCGCCGAATACTTCCGCTAAGCGTTGCGGTGTTTCATTGGTGACAAGTGCATTGCGAATCCCCATACGCTCGATATTTTCCGATAAAATTTTTGCCCTCGCTGGATGAATTTCATTGCATACCAAAATACCCTGATTCTGCATATAGCACGCAGTCTGCGTCGATTTTCCTCCAGGCGCTGCGCATAGATCAAGAACTCTTTCCTGCGGTTTTGCTTCCAAATACGCCGCTGGCACCATTGCGCTCGGTTCCTGAATATAATAAACGCCCGCTTCATGCAGCGGGTGCTTTCCAACGCGGACAACGCTTTGTTGTTTAGAATAATAAAACCCATTTTCTTCCCATGCCACTTCCCGCAATCCAGAAAATACTGCTTTATCCAGAAACTGCTCTCTTGTTCCTTTCAGCGTATTAATTCGTAGTGCGCTGTGGCTAGTTGTTTCATAACTGCGTATGAAAGCAGGATACGCTTCCCCTAGCATATCCTGCATCCTGCTTTTAAATTCCTCTGGCAATATCATATCAAATCCCTCGCTATCGTATCGCAGTATCGCCAACTAATTATCGTCTTTATGTATTACTGCAATGAGTCTTTTAAAAAAATCATCAGTTTATTACAGCTTTGTGCAAACTTGTTTTGGAATTTTAATATTTCAAATCTACACTATTGATTGACATAAAAACATGGATTTTTTATAAATCTTCCAAAAGCCTAATTGAAGATGTATTAGTTCAACCTTGACAAACTATAACTGCTTTACAGTATAAGCCCTTTGTCCTCCTCGCATCCAAGCAAAATATTCATACACTGAATGGCTGCGCCGGACGCGCCTTTGCCTAAATTATCAAAACGTGTACTTACCAACAGCCGTTCCTCATTACCAGTAATATAAATCTCAATACCATCCCAGCCAGAGCAGGCATTTCCAGCAAGAAATCCGTTATACTCTGCCTCTTTTCCAAAAGGCATTACCTTGACAAACTTTTCTCCGGCATAATAATCTTGGAAAAAGGCATGAACTTTCTCTGGTCCAGGATTTCCGATTAGCATATCCGTATAAAAAGGCGTTGTTAACAGCATTCCACTGTAATAATCGCATATAATCGGCGAAAATAAAGGTATTTTATCAAGTCCTGTGATTTTCTGCATTTCTTTTAAATGCTTATGGTTTTGCGTCAAGGCATATTCCCGTGGTGCATCCAATTCTTTGTCACGCTCCTGTGCCTCATAAATGGCAATTGTTTTCTTTCCTGCCCCACTGTAGCCAGACATTGCAAATGCCGATACCGGATAATTCTTAGATAGAATGCCGCCTGCTACTAATGGATAAATAATTGTAATAAATCCTGTTGCATAACAACCTGGAACCGCGATCCGCTTCCCTGTTTTTATTGCGTTTCGGTGATTATCGGAAAGTTCCGGATAGCCATATGCCCATCCCTCCTTGGTGCGATGCGCCGTCGAAGTATCAATAATAATAACATTTTCATTTTCGACCATCGCAACGGCTTCCTGCGCCGCTACATCCGGCAGGCATAAGAATGTAATATCCGACGCATTTATATATTTCTTGATCTCATCGGGATTTTTGCGCTGTTCGGAAGGAATTTTTAATAGTTCGATATCATCTCGTCCTACAAAACGCTCAAAAATCCGAAGCCCCGTTGTTCCCTCACTACCATCAATAAATACCTTTTTCATAGTGTATGTTTATCCTCCATTTCTGCTGTGCTTGTCTTTCGTTTTCTATCATATGACGAATAGGGGAAAAAGTCAATATTACCAATCTCATTTGAAAATAATGTATTTTGCTTTTGCGTAATTCTTTGCTTATTTTTATATCTTGTTCTTTTCTATGCTTGACTCTTCACATCTTTTTGTTAATTTCTTGAAATTCTATTTAAGTCCATTGTTTATTAGGATTTGCTCAATATCATTTTCTGATGCTTTTGCTATCTTTGCTATTATCTTTATACTCATACCCCTGAATCCGTGAACATTGCCTCGAATATATGAGGCACGTTGTTTTGCCTCCGTTGATAGCTCCGTTTTGGCGTTGT
>VSNQ01000136.1 GCA_009774395.1 Lachnospiraceae bacterium | reverse complement strand
GTCGAAGGCTTACCCTAAACGGCAGGAGAGAGGGAAAAGAAACGGATAAGGAGAATAGGAAAGAGAGAGAGGACTGTATTCAGTTTTGAGGGAATAATATATTGTATAGATGGCGAGATAGCTCAGTTGGCTAGAGCATACGGTTCATACCCGTAGTGTCGAGGGTTCAAATCCCCCTCTCGCTATTTTATAGAAGCACCGAGGGCTGCGGTGTTTTTTGTTATATAAAAATATTCATAAATTTTATAAAAAATACAATTATTATCTTGACGTTTAACTCTAAAAGTGGTAGGGTATATGTAGTATCCAATTTGAATTAGGGGCTGATTTGTGCTGTAAATCATTTCTTTTGAATTGTAGCGCAGATCAGCTTTTTTGGATTATTTGGATATACAAATATTTTGAATGGAGGATTTTATCATGAACAGTGGAACAGTTAAGTGGTTTAATGCACAAAAAGGTTATGGATTTATTACAAATGAGAATACAGGGGAGGATGTTTTCGTTCATTTCTCCGCGATCCTGTCAGATGGATATAAAACGCTTGAGGAGGGTCAAAAAGTTACATTTGATATTGAGCAAGACCCAAAGAACGATTCGAAGCTGAGAGCAGCAAATGTTTCTCTTGTATAGACAGTTGAATAATTTTTTGGTAAGATTTATTTTATGAAGTCAGTTTACGTTAGTCCGGCCATTGCGAATATTTGTTATACTAGTTATAAGGAAAGAACGTTCTACGTAGTAAAATAGAGTCTTAAAGAACCCCGACAGATAGGAAATGTCGGGGTTTTTTATCCACACGGGTGTCCAGATGAAAACAGACCTAGTCGGATTGTTTGATTAGAAAAGCGATTCCATTCGCTTCATTGCTTCTATAGTATTTTCGTGGTTGCCGAATGATGTTAGGCGGAAAAATTTTTGACCATTTTTGCCAAAACCAGCGCCGGGAGTGCCGACAACTTGGGCATGGTTTAGAAGGTAATCAAAGAACTCCCATGAATCCATTTGATTTGGACATTCAAACCAGATATAGGGAGAATTTACACCGCCAAAGTAACGAATACCCTTTTTAGCAAGACTATCTGCAATAATCTGTGCATTTCCTTGATAATATTGAATGTTCTTTTTGCATTGTGCCATACCTTCTGGAGAGAAAACAGCAGCAGCACCTTTTTGAACAATATATGATACACCATTAAATTTTGTAGTTTGACGGCGATTCCACATAGCATTTATTGACAGGTTGCTTCCGTTGGAGGTGGTAAATTTTAAATTCATAGGTACAATTGTATAACCGCAGCGTGTACCTGTAAATCCTGCTGTCTTAGAAAGAGAGCAGAACTCGATTGCACATTTTTTTGCGCCTTCAATGGCGAAGATGCTTCTGGGAAGCGAAGGGTCTGTAATAAAACATTCATAAGCAGAGTCATATAGAATAACTGCGTTGTTTGCAAGTGCATAGTCAACCCATTCTTTTAGCTGTTCTTTGTTGTATGCGGCACCTGTCGGATTATTAGGGGAGCAGATATAAATAATATCTGCATGTGAATTGTGATCTGGCATAGGAAGAAAATTATTTTCAATAGTAGCGTCAATATATGTGATGTGTCTTCCATTCATGATATTGGTATCAACATATACAGGATATACAGGGTCTGGAATTAATATAATATTGTCTTTATCAAAAAGATCGGTAATATTTCCAGTATCGCTTTTGGCACCATCAGAAACAAATACTTCATTTGCTTCAATTGCAACGCCGTTTTGCTGGTAATAGCTAACAATTGCTTCCCGCAGGAAATCATAACCTTGTTCAGGACCGTAACCTTTAAAAGTTTCAGCTTTGGAGAGTGCATCAACACCTTTATGCAGTTGGCTGATTACCTCTGATCCAATAGGGAGTGTAACATCCCCAATTCCCAGACGGATAACTTTTTTGTCTGGATGTGCAGCCGTATAAGCGTTAACACGGTGTGCGATTTCAGAAAATAAGTAACTTTCTTTTAGATTTAGATAGTTTTCATTTAATTTTGGCATATAAATACTCCTTTCGATTTTGTTTTATTCTCTTTTGCTAGATTACTTTAACATATTAGTGGTAAAATACCATATATTTAGTAGTTCTGTTTAGGAACACTATTCTATCATAAACGCAATATAGTGATTTGTCAATTTTTATTCATTTGACTTATTGTTCAGTTTGTGGTAATTTAATCCGGTAGGCTTTATATCACAGGTCGAAAAAGATTTGTCAGCAAGACTGAATTATAACAATTTGCAGATATTGGTAAGAATGGGGGATTAAAAATGTTTGAACAAGAAATTGCGGATGCTAAGAGGGTTGTTAGAGAATTTTTGGAACAAGCGAAATTAAAGCAAGGGAATTTGGTAGTGATTGGCTGTTCAACGAGTGAAATAGCAGCGCATAATATTGGTTCTTATTCTAATGCGGAACTTGGCGAGGCGGTATTTGAAGCGATGTATAATGTGTTTCAGGAAGCGCAGATAGATGTGGCAACACAATGCTGTGAACATTTAAATAGAGCTTTAGTGATGGAAAACGAAGTGGCGGAGCGGTTTGGTTACGAAATTGTTAATGTGATTCCAATGCCAAAAGCAGGAGGTTCACTTTCTACCGCAGCATGGAAAATAATGAAAGATCCTGTAGCTGTGGAGCGGATTCAGGCACACGCAGGCATTGATATTGGTGATACTTTAATTGGAATGCATTTAAAATCCGTAGCTGTACCTTTTCGGATAGAACATCCGCAGATTGGCAGCGCTCATATAGTATGTGCAAGGACAAGAGCAAAATATGTCGGCGGTGAACGTGCACATTATGATGCAGCATTAGAGTAAAGGGCGGGTATTTTCAAAGGAAAAATACACTTCAGCCTTACTCAACTGTAACAAAAGAAGATTCTTTTTCTAAAAAATATCTTTTGTAACTGCAAATTGTGTGTTATAATTATAAAAGTATTTGGGTAACAGTTTAGGCAGGTCTGTGTATTTTAGACGATAGTCTATAGATTTTGGTTTGTGAAATTGATAAGTTCAAATAGTTTATAAGTATAAATTGGAAATTGGGAAGGAAATAAATGTCACGGAAGCAAGAACAGTTGGAACAAGGGGAATATAGACAAATTAAGACAAGAGATTACGGAAATGTACTGTTTTTGGTGCTTGCTCTAGTGACAATCTGTATCTGCACAGTAATGCTTGTGATGGTGATAAATCTTCGGTCTGAGATGGTCACTTTAAAAGAGGAAATTGGTGTACTAAATAACAATATTAAGAATATACAGGCAGATAATACAATTATAGATGTTATGAATTCTACATCTCAGATTGTAGATATCTATAACAATCCCGTAGATGATGCAGAGGCAGCAGATATTGTGGAAGTGGCTGAATTGGAAAATATCCTTTGGGATAAGGACACAGAGAACAGTTTTGGCGTGCGGCGCGTATATCTGACTTTTGACGATGGACCGAGTTCCAGTACCGATGAGATTTTGGATATTTTAAAGCAGTATGGTGTAAAGGCAACATTTTTTGTAGTTGGAAAGCAGGGATATAACACACAGTATAAGCGGATTGTGGAGGAAGGGCATACACTGGGAATGCATTCTTACAGTCATGTGTACAATGAAATTTATCATTCGTTAAATGCATATAAGCAGGATTTGGCAAAACTTCACGATTATTTGTATGAGATTACAGGTGTGGATTCCAATATCGTGCGTTTTCCCGGCGGAAGCAGCAATACAATTAGTGATGTGGATATGTTTGAATTAATTGATTATTTAAACAAAGAAAATATTGCTTATTATGATTGGAATGTGTCGGGTGGTGATGCAGATATGTCAGGAAATGGTTTAAGCGCAGAACAGATTGCAGACAATGTATTAAACAATATTGAGAAGTACAATAATGCGGTGGTGCTGCTGCATGATGCAGGTGGAAAGAAAACAACGGTAGAAGCATTGCCGATAATTATAGAGAAAATATTGGAATCGCAGGAATCGGTATTCTTGCCGATTACAGAGGACAGCGTGCCAGTGCAACATTTGCACAGATAAGCAGTTTGGGCAAAACGAATTGTAATTGTGAAGCTAGTTTGTACTGCTTACACAAATATACGAAACAAGAGAATGGGAGGATGATTTACGATGGGTTTTTTTCATGATGTGAAACAAGATTTATCGCAGACAGGAAAGGAGATAAGCCTTGATGCAGAAATTGCGGCGTTAGATGAGGCATCTTCTTCGTCGAAGGATTTGTTTGGCAGTTCCGATGATGTTTTTTCCGGTATGAATGATATGGGGGATATGCTTGGCGGGCTGGATAAGGCACTAGGTAAGCAGGCTTCCAATTTACCGTTAGACAACGAGCCTGAAGATCCTGTTACAGACGAACAGCCGAAGGTATTGACAGAAGCAGTCTTAGAAACAATAGAAAAGAATGGGCAGGGTAATGAAATGAATGGAATTGGTGAAAAAGATGCAGCGTTGGAACAGCTTTTAAATGAAGTGGAGCAGAATGTGGAGGAGCCGTCTTATATGGACGCTGCTAGAAATATGGATTCTTCGCAGTCTGATTTTGATTCTAGCACAGCGGCTTCAACGGATACGGCTGTAATTACCGCAGGGATGAATATTACAGGTGATGTTATTAGTAGTGGTAATATGGATTTAATCGGAAGCATTACAGGAAATATTGAGATTGTCGGTAAATTAAATGTAACCGGAAGTATTACAGGTAATTCTTCCGCCGCGGAAATTTATGCTGAATCGGCACAGATTAACGGGGAAATCAGAGGAAAGGGTTCTGTAAAGATTGGGCAGAGTTCGGTTGTAATTGGCAATATTTTTGCAACAAGTGCGGTTATTGCAGGTGCGGTAAAAGGCGATATTGATGTGCATGGGCCGGTTATTTTGGACACTTCAGCGATTGTAATGGGCAATATTAAGTCCAAATCGGTTCAGATTAACAATGGTGCTGTAATTGAGGGTATGTGTTCTCAGTGCTATGCAGAAATTAGCCCAACTTCGTTCTTTAACGATGTTAAGAAGAATAGGAAATAATCATAAAAACAATATGGAAAGTGTATATTGAAAAATGTGTATTAAAGTTTGAATATAGGTTATTTTGTAATGGTTGAATAATATGCATGTTAGAGCAAGCAAAGGGTATAAGAGTGAAAGAAAGTTCATATTGTGAAGCGATAAAGTATCTTTCATCTCTTGTTTGTACCTTGTGCGAAGCGAAAGGAATGATAACAAGTATGAAAAGAATATTGCTAAAATTAAGCGGTGAGGCACTTGCAGGAGATAAGAAAATGGGCTTTGATGAGCCAACAGTAACAGCAGTTGCAAGACAGGTAAAAGAAATTGTTGACAGTGGTGTACAGGTCGGAGTTCTTATTGGCGGTGGTAATTTTTGGCGCGGCAGAACAAGCAAAACGATTGACCGTACGAAAGCGGATCAGATAGGGATGCTGGCTACGGTGATGAACTGTATTTATGTTTCTGAGATTTTCCGATCAATTGGGATGGGAACAGAAGTTTTCACCCCGTTTCAATGTGCTGCTTTTACGGAACTTTTCTCTAAGGATAAGGCATTAACAGCGCTTAATGCTGGTAAGGTGGTATTTTTTGCAGGTGGAATCGGACATCCATATTTTTCAACGGATATGGGAACGGTGCTTCGTGCCATTGAAATTGAGGCGGATATGATTTTGTCAGCACGTGCGATTGATGGTGTTTATGATTCCGATCCGAAGCTGAATAAAGATGCAAAAAAATATGATACAATTCCGATAAAAGAGGTTGTGGATAAACAGCTTGGCATTATGGATTTAGCGGCAGCAGTGCTTTGTATGGAAAACAAGATGCCTATGACAATATTTGGATTAAATGAAGAAAATAGTATTATTAATACCGTAAAGGGTCATTCAAATGGTACAGTTATTACTGTGTAAGTAGAGTTTTAGTGCAGTTTGGCAGGATGAACAGTACTGAGTTTTTGCAGCGAAAACAGGAGGAAAAAAAATGGATGCAAGAGTAAAAGCATATGAGGACAAAATGCAGAAAGCGTTTGAGTTTCTTTTATCAGATTTTCAAACGATACGTGCAGGACGTGCAAATCCGCATGTTTTGGACAAAATCAGGGTAGACTATTATGGAACACCGACACCACTCCAGCAGGTGGGGAATATTACAGTTCCAGAGGCGAGAATGCTTCAGATTGCACCTTGGGAAAAGAGTCTAATTAAAGAGATTGAGAAAGCAATTATGGCATCAGATGTAGGTATTACACCAAGCAATGATGGCGCAGTAATCCGTCTGGTTTTTCCGGAACTTACAGAAGAGCGTAGAAAAGAGCTTGTAAAAGAGGTTAAGAAGAAAGGCGAGGAAAGCAAGGTCGCAATTCGTAATATTCGGCGTGATGCAAATGATTCCTTTAAAAAACTTGCGAAAACAGAAGTTTCAGAAGATGAGATCAAAGATTTAGAAGATGCTGTACAAAAGCTTACAGACCGTTTTATGAAAGATGTTGACAAAGCAATTGAGGAGAAGTCAAAGGAAATTTTGACTGTGTAATTCTGCTCGCATAACGAAATATATCAGGGGGCATGGTAAAAGTGCCCTCTTTTTGGATTATCATTAGAAGAGATTGCCTTTTTAAATAGGCAGATGGGAGCAAAAATGGAGAATAAAAGTGTGCCAAATCATGTGGCGATTATTTTAGACGGCAATGGGCGTTGGGCAAAGGCAAAGGGATTGCCGCGAACGGCTGGTCATGTGCAAGGGGCAAAAACGGTGGAGGATATTTGTGAAATTGCATACAATATGGGTATCCAATACCTGACAATATATGCGTTTTCTACAGAGAACTGGGCACGTCCACAGGAGGAAGTCGATACATTGATGAATCTGCTGCGCAGTTATATGAAAAACTGTTTGAAAAGAGCGCAGAAAAATAATATGTGTGTTAGAGTGTTAGGGGATAAAACGAAGTTGGATAATGATATTCAGCAAAAAATAGCAGCATTGGAGGAGGCAACAAAGGAAAACACAGGCTTACACTTTCAGATTGCGATTAATTATGGCAGCCGTGATGAAATTACAAGGGCAGTTAGAAAGCTTGCAAAACAAGTGGCAGAGGGTTTGATTGCGCCAGAGGAGATTACAGAGGAGTGTATAGCTGCAAACCTTGATACCATAGGGCTTCCCGATCCGGATTTGCTAATTCGTACTTCAGGGGAACTGCGGCTTTCTAACTATATGTTGTGGCAGCTTGCCTATACGGAATTTTATATTACGCCTGTACTTTGGCCGGATTTCAATAAAGAGGAGTTGGCAAAGGCAGTGGAAGCGTATCAGAACAGAGATCGGCGTTTTGGCGGTGTGAAATCTGTGAATTGTTAGGAAAGGGGTATGGAGGTATGGCTTCCAATATTCTTGGAAAAATAAGCAGGGAGAGAGTGTTGAGTGCGATTGTGCTTGTAATCATAACACTTGTTTCTCTATTATCGGGAGGAATTGTGCTGGCAATCGTGCTTTATCTGGTGTCTATTGTGGGGTTTCTGGAATTGACGAAAGCTTGCGGTGTGCGCAAAACGGAAGAAAAGAAAATAAATTCGATGGAAGCGGCGGGAATTGTGGCGACGACCGTCTATTATAGTGTGCTGTTTATGGCAAAAGATGAAGGAATGTTATCGCAGTTTTTCTTGTTTTGGCAGGAAGCGGATTTTAGCGTTGTCTGGATTATTGCGATATTTCTTCCTTTGATATTTTTAATGTCAGTCTATGTGTTTGCATATCCAAATTATACAGCAGATCAAGTAATGGCGGTTTATTTTTCGCTGATTTATGCGCCTGTGACTCTTTCGTTTGTCTATTTGGCACGACAATATGAGGGTGGAATTTATCTTGTATGGGTGATTTTTATTAGTTCATGGGTATCGGATACCTTTGCGTATTTGGTGGGAGTGATGCTAGGCAAGCATAAACTTGCGCCAGTGCTTAGTCCTAAGAAGTCTATTGAGGGTTCTGTTGGTGGGATTGTAGGAGCAGTGCTAATTGGAGCAGTCTATGGAAGCTTTTTAAATTCGGTGTTTGGTGTGCAGTATATGGGCGGAATTTTGGCATTTATTGGTGGTGTTGGCTCAGTGATTTCGCAGGTGGGGGATTTGGCAGCATCTGCAATTAAAAGAAATCATAATATAAAAGATTACGGAAAGCTGATACCAGGACATGGCGGCATTATGGATCGTTTTGACAGCGTGATTTTTACGGCGCCAATTATTTATTTGCTGATTGTGCTGTTTCTATAGATAATATATCAAGCTATGATGTAGCTTTACCCCTATGAAGTGATTTTTATGGCTTGATGTGTGAATATAGAAAAGTAGAATTTTGAAAATGCGAGGTGCCGGTCATTGCGTGGTATAAATACTTTGATGCGTGAGTATAGAAAAGTGAAATTTTGGAAATAGGACAAGGCGTTGAGAAATATATTAAATAGACGGGGGTTGCATTGAAATTTTCGGAGCGATACATTTATTAAGGAATTGTAGGAAAATAAGTGCTCCGATTGCGCAGGATATTTCTTCAAGATTGTAGGAGAAAAAACGTAGGCGTAGCGGGCTACGGCGAGGCTTTTTCTCCTGCAAAATTGGAGAAATAGACAAGCAAGATGTGTCACTTATTTTTCTACAGTTCCTAAAGTGTGAAGTTACAATTTATACTAACGAGCACTTAAATTTGCCAATAACGCTGACTTGCGAGCGAAAATATTTTGTTTGTTATGGTAAAATTTATTGCTTGTAAGTATATGTGATAGTGAAAGGAAGTAATTGGGTGAAAAAGATAGCAATACTTGGTTCAACGGGTTCGATTGGAACACAGACGTTGGAAATTGTCAGAGAAAATACGGATTTAGAGGTGGTTGGTCTTGCGGCAGGAAGTAATGTGGAATTGTTGGAAAAACAGGTGCGGGAGTTTCGTCCAAGACTTGTGTCTTTGCAGAGTGAAAAGTTCTGTAAAGAGTTAAAATTAAGACTTGCGGATATGGAAGTTGAGATTGTATCAGGTATGGAGGGGCTAATCCAAATTGCTGAGATGGAAGAGTCGGAGGTTTTGATTACAGCGATTGTGGGAATGATTGGGATTCAGCCGACAATTGCGGCGATTTGCAAAGGAAAGGATATTGCACTTGCCAATAAGGAAACACTTGTAACAGCGGGACATATTATTATGCCGCTTGCGGCGCAGAAAGGCGTTTCCATTTTGCCTGTGGATAGCGAACACAGTGCGATTTTTCAGTCTATGCAGGGAGAAAACAGAGCGCAAGTCAGCAAATTACTGATTACGGCATCCGGTGGACCTTTTCGGGGAAAAACAAAAGCAGATTTGGAAAACGTACAGTTAGAGGACGCTTTAAAGCATCCCAATTGGGCAATGGGAAATAAAATTACAATTGATTCCGCGACGCTTGTCAATAAAGGCTTGGAAGTAATGGAAGCAAAATGGCTGTTTCATGTTGATTTCGATCAGATTCAAGTAGTTGTGCATCCGCAAAGTATTATACACTCAATGGTGGAGTATGTGGACGGTGGTATTATTGCGCAGCTTGGTATGCCAGATATGAAGCTTCCGATTCAGTATGCATTATTTTATCCCAACAGGCGGCCAATGGCGGGAAAGCGTGTAGATTTTTATGAATTGGGCAGTATTACTTTTGAGAGACCTGATATCGAAACTTTTACGGGACTGAAATTGGCGCTGCGTGCAGCAAGAGAGGGCGGCAGTATGCCAACTGTGTTTAATGCTGCGAATGAGGAAGCTGTTCGGCTGTTTTTGCAAAGGAAAATTCGCTTTTTGCAAATACCAGAGATTATTGAAATGTGTATGCAGGCGCATAAACGCATTGAAAATCCGGAGGTTAAAGCAATTTTGGCAGCAGAACAGGAAACATATGAATTAATTCGGGCAAAATTTTAGATGGAGGATGAAAATAGATAATGCTGGTGACGATGATTGTATTTATACTAGTGTTTAGTATCGTTGTAATTTCGCATGAATTGGGGCATTTTTTAATTGCTAAATTAAATGGTATTCGGGTATTAGAATTTGCTATTGGTATGGGGCCTGTTCTTTTGAAATTTACCAAAGGGGAAACAAGGTATGTACTGCGGCTGCTGCCGATTGGCGGCGCTTGTATGTTTGAGGGCGAAGATGGTGTCTATTCCAATGACAATGAGGAAGAGGACAAAACAAACAGTGCGAAACCATCCGAAAAACAAGAGGGCAGCTTTAATGACGCAAATGTTTGGTCAAGAATTGCTACGGTATTTGCAGGGCCGTTTTTTAATATTGTGCTGGCATATTTGCTTTCGCTGATAGTGGTAGGATTTTCCGGCGTAACGATTCCAAAGATTAATGCGCTGACAGAAGGCTATCCGGCTGCGGAGGCAGGATTGCAGGCAGGTGATATTATTACAAAAATGAATGGTGAGCGGATTTATTTGCAGGATGAAGTAACATTGTTTTCAGCATTGAACCGAGGAGAAACCATTAAAATTGAATATAAACGTGATGGAAAGCGCAATACGACAACAGTTGTGCCAAAGTTTAGCGATGAGGATAACCGTTATTATATTGGTTTTACAATTGGGGAGCATTTGGAATGTAAGGGGTTATCTTTAATAAAATACAGTGCTTATGAAGTGCGGTATTGGCTGAACGCGACAGTGAAAAGCCTGTTGATGCTTTTTCAGGGGAAATTGTCGACGAATGACCTTTCCGGCCCTGTCGGCATCGCAGTAACAATTGATGAAACTATTGAAGTGGCGAAACCGTATGGACTGCCTACGGTGGTGCTGACAATGATTAATTTTGCAGTGTTGTTAAGTGTGAATTTGGGGGTAATGAATCTTTTGCCGATACCAGCACTTGATGGTGGAAGATTGTTGTTTTTATTGATCGAAGTGGTGCGTGGCAAACCAATACCGCCGGAAAAAGAAGGTGTTGTGCACTTTATTGGATTCGTGGCGTTAATGGTGCTGACCGTGTTTGTATTTTACAATGATTTGGTTAAAATATTTTCGTAGAGCTGCAAAGGTATGAGGAGGTCTGGTTACAATTCAGATGTTCTGAATGATATACTGGGGCTGTCGCAATAAGCTTTGATGCTACTAGATATGGTATAAATTTTAGCACAGAGTCAGAATATCTTGTATCCGTTTGTCTTAATGCGACAGCCCCATCTGCGCAGTTTCTTTGTTAAAATGATTCTTAGGAATTGTCAAAAAATAACTTGTTAATATGACACTGTATAAATGTTCCGCTGCAAAGAACGGGCTATGTCAAGATTATCTGATGCCGCAGATGGACATTGATACAAGTCAAATGGATGTGTTATCTATTGACAGTTCCTTAGATATAGTGATGTTCATTTCTGTTATAGTTCATATATTTATAGACTGCAAAGCAGAATTAGAGGAGCTTTTCTTTTGGTATTTCCGCTTTAATTTTTTGGATAGGGTATTTTGATTTTGTTTTTTGGGCTTTCGGGGCTGCTGCTTTTTTTCAGCGATAAAGACATAGTAGCCATTTATTTTATGTACGATGACACCGCCAAAAACGGTTTTCATTTTATTTCTATACCAGTCAAGCCGCTTTGTTACCATGATTAGACGCCCGCCGATAGTTAGATGTTTCAAACTGTCCTCGATAAAATGTTTTGCTACAGAAAAATCTGTATGATAGGGCGGGTTGGAGAGAATTAAGGTGAAATCATTTGCAGAAATATTTTGAAAGCCATCACTCTGTAAAATTGTGAGGTTGGAAACTTGATTGTGTACGGCATTTATTTTAGCATATTCTATGGCAGTTTCAGAGATATCACACATGACAATGTTTTGTCCACCGATTTGCTTTCCTGCAAGAATGCCAACGACGCCATATCCGCAGCCTAAGTCCAAAACTTTATCGTTTAAATGAAAAGTAGTAGTGGAAAGCATTGCCAATGTACCAGCATCAACAGCAGTAGGAGAAAAAAGTGTGGGATTGGTTTGAAATTGGAAAGAAATGTTATTTAGAGTCGTTGTAATCATAAGTTTTTTCTCCTTGAAAATTTATTTTTATGCGTAAACCCAGACAAAGGAAAAATCCTGTATAAATAGTACATATTATATTCGGTGATTGTGAAAAATCTTTTTTATCCTTTTTGTCTATGCAATAATAGTATTTTATCATATCTCTAAAACAATTCAAGAAATATCTTGATATAGCTGTAAAAAATATGTAATATATTTATAGAAGTAAGATTATAG
>VSNQ01000135.1 GCA_009774395.1 Lachnospiraceae bacterium | reverse complement strand
GTTACCTGTGATACAGGAAATATTTATGTGTTATCAAAAGAAAGTGGTGAGGAAATCGTTTTACCAAAAAGCCATTGATTCCCGCGAGCAACGAGCCAACGCAGTTTCTAAGTGAGGATATTGAAACGAGATATGCAAAAACAGAGGGATATTATGTTTTGCGAAACACGCAAATGCCCGCTGTTTTGGTAGAAATGGGATTTCTTTCAAATTATTCTGAGAGTCAAAAGCTATTGGATGACGATTATCAGGAAAATTTGGCACAGAGAATTGCAGAAGGAATTTCCAATGAAATAAAGAGAGGAGAAAATCTGTGAAGAACAATAAAAAAGGCGATAGCGCCAAAATTGAGATAGAGCTGTTGCTCCAGAAAGCACTTAGAGTACAACAGGAACCTAGTCAGCAATTAAATGATTCAATTATCCGTCAATGCGAAAAAAGAATGGAACAGGGGAGCGGATCAGATTCTGGGTGACGGAAGGATTGTCATAGGAATGGAAAGAGATAATCATAAAGAGATAGAAAACTGTCAGAATCTTCACATACTTCACTGGATTCTTTTGTTTTTGTAGGAATACTTCCCAATCCAAGTAAGGTTTTATATCTTTTTTCTCTTTGCGTCAATGGGGGCAGTTTAACTGCATAAAGAATTTCTAAAACAGCCCAAAGCTGTCTTTGAACTTTTGACGGTTCATTGTATAATAGGTGCAGGGAATGGAGAAATTGATATATAAAAAAAGAAAAATCGTCCACACGGGCATTACTGCAAAATATGCGGCGAATATAAAGCAAATGAAAAATTTTCAGGGGAAGATCATGCAGCTCACATCTGCAAAGCCTGTTCCTGTCTAAGCGCAGCGGAAAAAGCAGCTTATCATCAATACATTGTTTTTTGAAATACATACAGAGGTTTATGATGAGTACGGAGATATGGAAATGGCTGACCGTCTTTTTATCATCGACAGGAAAAGTCGTGTCCTGACCATGACGGCTTGTGCGGCTTTTGTACTCAGGCGAAGCTACGAGATGGGATGCAGCACGTTGAAAGAGTTATGCACATGAAGGATATATGACGGAGAGGACAGTAAAGCAGCAGATTTGTTTTTAAAAAACAGTCTGCTGCTTTTTTTGCAGCAATGGAAAACTAGGACAATCTTTTTTATAATGGATTGTCTTTTTATTGTGCGGTGAACAGAGAAGATGAAAATATCCTGCCCGTTTGCAGAAAAAGAATTTGTATTATAAATGAAAAAGAATGGAGGAATTGACACTATGGAATATGGATATGTGCGTGTGTCCAGTTTGGATCAGAACGAGGACAGGCAGATGACAGCCCTGCAGGATGCGGCTGTGCCTGAAAAGAACATTTTTACGGACAAGCAGTCCGGTAAGGATTTTGAGCGTCCCGGATACCAAAAACTGACGGAAGTCCTAAAAGAAGGAGATATTCTGTACATATTGAGCATCGATCGTCTTGGGCGAAATTATGAGGAAATACAAAAACAGTGGCGTATTCTTACCAAAGAAACAGGCATCGACATCTGTGTGCTGGACATGCCGCTGCTGGACACCAGAAACGGTAAGGATTTAATGGGAACCTTTATTGCGGATCTGGTGCTGCAGATTTTATCTTTTGTGGCGCAGAGCGAGCGTGAAAACATAAGGAAACGGCAGAGCGAAGGGATTGCCGCAGCAAAAGCAAGGGGAGTACGTTTCGGAAGACCTGAAAAGGAAGTTCCAGATGATTTTGAAAAAATTGTAAGAAATTGGGAACAAAAAAAGCAGTCTTTTGAAGAAACGCTGAAACAGTGCAACATGAGCAAGACTACCTTTTACCGCAGGCTGCGGGAATACAGGATGGTTCAGAAGCACAACAAAAATAGTTCCAAAAAGTGTACTTTTTGAAACTGCCTACAACGAAGATATTATACATAAAAAAACTTCAGATTGCAAGTACTTTTTGCAGATTTCCGATTTTTCCCACCATTAAGTCCGTATATTTTTTCCTTTTTTCATAAACTGCGGTTTTAACAGGTTATGATTCAGCCCAATGAGGAGATTGTCAAAAAGTACACTTTTTGACAATACCTGACTCGGAGAACGGAGGAAGCGTCTGTGTCTGCGGAAAATATAAAAACAGAAACTGCGCAGCAGTACAGTGCTGATGACGCCCTGACGCAGCATGGTGGGAAGATAGGTAAGTCAGTACATCAGTACAGTAAAGGAAAAATCAGCAGTGAAAACATGGATGTGCTCATGGATATAGGACACGGGTGCATGGTGACCAGAAATTATATTTACCAAAAATACGGGGGCATCAGGAGCCTTGTAAAAGTGTATTCCGGTTATGAAGTTGATTCAGAAGTCAGGGCAGCCGGATTCCGAGAAAAAATAGGTCTTCCCAGTGTGTATTTTTCCGCATCCATGAACAGGGCATTAGGCGATATCAAGATTATGTGGGCGCAGGTCAGAAACGGGATAAATGAAGCCGTCAGCAGGAACGAACGGTTCTCACCGGAGGACAGGCATTACATCCGATTCGTACTGAAAACGGACGTCTGTTATTGGAATATCCTGAATGGAAAAACGATGCCGCTGCCTGAAAAAATACAACCCGGATATGAAAAAGTCATTGCAGATCTAGGTGGTGGGAGAAGCCAGCGCGTTGAGAACCTCAACAGATATCTTTGCAGACAGACGAGAAAGAGGCTGCGCAGGCAGCACACAGACAACAGACTGCGTTTTACTATAAAAAAGCAGGGATACAGATACGGCGAGTTGAATGGGGAACATGGCATATTTCTTGCGACAAAGATAAACCGTCAGAGAATGTTTATACCGCTGACGGACACAAATGTCTATGACAGGATGCTCGACATCTGTTTAAATCCGCAGAAAAAAAGTGTCGAAATCATCATACCGATTTTTGTAAATACACAAATACATGAGGATTATATAAATGAAATCGGCATCTCACTTGGATTGTGGGACATGATTACGACAAGCACCAGAAACATATATGGCGGTAGTTTTGGAAAAATGCAGCAAGAAATCTCCCGGTTTATATTGGAAGAAAATTATCGGGAAAAACCAGAAAACGTATCAGATACGCAAAACTATCAGACACGTAAGAAAAAAATGGACGCGGCGCTTAAAAACTACGTAAATATGGAAATCAACAGGATGCTTGAACAGGAAAAACCCAAGGCAGTCTATATGGCAAAACTTCCGCGCAATCCGGGTATGCATACTTCTGCCGGACATCGTGATGCCAAGCAGCTTACAAAAGGAACAGGCGACACCCATCTGCTCAGAATATGGAAAAAAGGCTTCGTGACAGAAAGGCTACAGTGGAAATGCCAGAAAAACGGTATCAAACTTGTAGAGGTAATCGGTAAGGGAATTGGCAGAGAATGCAGTTCATGTGGGCAGACCGGATATACAGCCGGCGAAAAATTTAAGTGTCCCGTCTGCGGATTCGAGGAAAATAAAAAGATAAACGGTGCAAAGAATGCTCTAAATAGAGGGCAGACCGGAAGAAAATTAAATAAAAAATGGTCAGGTGATACGCCCGGAAGATAAACCGGCTGGGAAGCATGGTTTTACCCCGGCTTTGCGTCAGCGGAAACGTTGATTTTGCGAAGCAGAGATAATGGGGACTGTGGCGGGTGGTATCTTGATATAAAAGACAAAACGGCGTTGGGGATATGCAAAAACAGGTACGCCAGTGCTGTGTGAACTCATTACAGTACGGTTTAGGACTTTGAACCGTGGTTGTATGGAAACGAGAATGGCATGGTACGAAGCCGTTCCAAACGGGACGGCACCGCCTTGACAGACGGCTGTGATTCCCTATATATCCATTGAAGGAAAAGATTCGCATAGCGTACTTTTTCTATATGCTACAGTGCGCATGACAGATGAATGCCGTGCGCGGATACTGTGGCAGATGGTTGTTGTTGGAATTGAAGTAACAGTTTAATAGGTATACGCATTTACCGTGTATGCCTTGCTAAAACATATAGTAGGCACAAATTCATCATTGAAGGTGATTTTGCATGGATTGGTGTTTGTAGCTATGAAGGTACGGAATAGTTACGAATTTAGAAAGACTGTTTCGTAAGTGTGGCGCTGCAATTGCAGCGAATATTTACAGTTACAGTCAAAGAAATGGCAGGATGAGACATGAGAAAGGTGCAGAAGCGGCAGATAGAAGAAATAATCAGGCAGATGGAAGAAGCCCATAATGAGATAAAACGGTGTATGGAAAAAGGAAGTGTCGCACAGTCTGAAGAACTTCTGGCAGACTGTCAGAACGCCGCAGTTGCTATAGGCACTCTGATTGAGGAAACAGAAGGGGAAGGACACTTTGCAGTAACGGTTTTAGAGGAATACTGCGAACTGGTTTATCAGATATATGAAGAATTATCCTTAGATAGAAATGTTAACACAGTTAACGCGAATAAAGTATATAAATCCCTGCGGCAGAAACTGATTAAGGCATCAAACAGCATAAAGAACGATATAAAAATCCGGACGGAGGCAGTATTCCTTCCATACAAGGCAAGTATGTGGGATTCTCTGGAAAGCGTTTGGAAGGCAGCGGATGCCGACCCCGACTGTGACGCGTATGTGATACCTATCCCATATTTTGATAAAAACCCTGATGGGAGTTTTAAAGAGGAGCACTATGAAGGAAACCAGTATCCGAAGTATGTGCCTATTACGAAGTATGATGAATTTGATTTTAAGATGCACCATCCGGATGAGATTTATATCCATAATCCGTATGACGACTTAAATTTTGTGACAAGTGTGCCGCCGTTTTTCTTTTCGGAGAATTTGAAAAAGTATACGGACAAACTAATATATATACCATATTTTATTTTAGACGAAATCAAACCAGATGAAGATGAAAGAATAGAGGGAATGAAGCATTTTGTGACAACGCCTGCGGTATTTAACGCAGATAAAGTGGTCGTGCAGTCGGAGGATATGAAGCAGGTATATATCAAAGTACTTATGGAAGCTACGAATGCTCACAGCGAAACGGCTAGGAAATACTGGGATGACAAGATTCTGGGTATCGGATCGCCCAAGATTGATAAGGTGCTGAATACCAGTAAGGAAGACCAGAAAATACCGCAGGAGTGGTTGAAAATTATTGAAAAGCCGGACGGAAGCTGGAAGAAAATCATATTTTACAATACAAGTGTCGGGGCATTATTACATCATAATGAAAAAATGCTTCAGAAGATGCAATCGGTATTTGAGATCTTTAAGGAAAATCAGGATGAGGTTGCGCTTTTGTGGCGTCCGCATCCATTGATTCGGGCAACAATTGAAAGCATGAGACCGCAGTTATGGGAGGAGTATCGGGAGATAAGGGATAGATACATAGAAGAAGGCTGGGGGATTTATGATGATACCAGTGATGTTGACAGAGCGATTGTGCTGAGTGATGCGTATTTTGGGGATTGGAGCAGTGTGGTATCTTTGTGTCAAAAAGTAAATAAA
Organism: Lachnospiraceae bacterium; assembly: GCA_009774395.1. Taxonomy (GTDB): domain Bacteria; phylum Bacillota; class Clostridia; order Lachnospirales; family Lachnospiraceae; genus COE1. Next base: position 6,867 of record VSNQ01000135.1, on the reverse strand, counting down.
AGGTATTTTATTCAAAATATAGATGTAAAGCAAATAAGTAAGAATTACGTGTCAGAACTATTTTTTAATGATGATGCCGTTATCAATGACACAAGAATATGGATAGCTTCATACGAAACAAATGCTCTATTTGAAATCGAAAAGTCATCTGGAAAGTTAATTGATATTAAAAAATTTCCTAAGGAAAAAAATAAAATAGGATTATTTTTGTATTATGTACAAGTAGAGGATAATATTTTTTTTGCCCCATTTAATGCAGATAATATGTGGAAATATAATATTACAAACAAAGAATTTGAAATAATTGATTTGGATTTGAATGAAGAAGAAAGAAAATTAAAAAACAAATTTACACGAATTGTTTCATATAAAGACAAACTGTTTATATTTGGATATGGATTACCAATGATTGTTCAATATGATATATCGAATCATAAGATTATCAAATATTCTTTGGATGAAAATTTATGCTGCAAAGGGAAAAAATCTAAAACAATGTTTGTAGGCAACTGTTGCATTGTTGATAACAGAATATATTTGTTAATAAAAAACTCTAACATTATTTTTCAATATAATTTTGATGAGGGAGATTATATTTTGCATTATATTGATGATGGTGTTGATAATGGGTTTGCCACAATGACATATGATACGGGAGATATTATTCTGAGTAATTATGCAGGTAATGAAATAACGTGGCATTTAAATAATGATAGTATAGAAATAGGAAAAATAGAAGTTTTGGATGATATAACGCAAGGATTGGCAGAGATTATCATTACAAAAAATAGTAGAATTTATTTTGGTGCCATGGAGCAGATAATATGTTACAAAAAGAATAATACGCCCGATATAATTGAAAAAGTTGAATATTGTTATCCGATATATGCATTTCATTCCTACGCAGAAGCTTGGAAATATGGATTTATTAAATATATAAAAGATAAAATATATTTTCAAGAGAGAGGGGGAGAGTTGTGTATTTTAGACATTCCTACTATGAAAATACAAAGGGCAGGCATTTTTTATAATGTACAACAAGAGAAATTTTTGCTAAAAGAGTTAGGCATAAATATATATGATAAACAAGATGAAACGGATATATATTCGTTGAATATTTTTTTGTATTCTCTTTTTTTGGAGGAAAAATGACTTTGGAAACCTTTGTTTTATTTCAACCATGTTTCAATGACTTAAAAAAAGATTTTTGCTATGTAAGTAACATTGAGGCGGTAAAAGCAGGAATCCTTACAATAATAGATATGCCTGCATTTCTCAAAAGAGGAGAGATTTATAACTATCATAATAATACATGTATGGGTATATATGCACCTGTTTGGTATAAGATTTATATGAATGGGTTAAAGCTTAGGAAAAATCAGAAATATATATTGATATTTCACGAATCTCACATAGCTTTGAATAATCCTAAATTTTTCGTTTGGCTCAAGAAAAAATATAAAGTGAAGTGTGTTCTTTTAATACAGAACCCAATTTCAAATAAAATGCATCCTTCGATAGATGGAGGAATTGATTTACATATGATTAACCAGTATTTTGATTTGATTGTGACAGACGAATTAAAAGATGCAAAATTATACCAGATGGTTTTTATACCAGATTCATTTTCGGTAATTACGCGAAGAAAGGCAAAAATTAGATTTGATATTTGTTTTTCGGGGGCGGACAAAAAAAGGGCAGAATTGCTAAATCAGATTGCAATTGTAGCTGAAAAAGCAGGAATCGGGTATGACTTTAGGGTAATGGTAGGGAGCAGAGAACGAAAAAAATACCTCAAGTTGACTTATATGCAATGGCAGTCGTATTTGGAACTGATTAAACAGGATATGCAGTCAAATTGTATTTTGGAGATATTGCAGCCAGGACAGAGTAGCAGCACTTTAAGACTGCAGGAAGCAATATGTCTCAATAAAAAATTATTAACGAACAATCCTAATGTAATAAATGAAAAATTTTATAATCCACAATATGTACAAATTTTTGATACACCGGAGCATATTAATTGGAATTTTGTAAGAGAAAGAATTACAGTTGATTATGGATATTGTGGAGAATATTCGCCAGTAGCATTTTTAAATAAAATAAAAAAAGAATTAGAAAAGTTATGAAGAAGAAAGTTTCTATTAAAATGGATGAAAAAAGTGTTTTTTTTAGTGGTAAATTTGCATCACAATATATGATTATTCCTGGATATGGGAAAATTGATATTGTTAAAATGAGTGCTCAAAATGGAATTAGAATGCTTAATTCTGCTTCGGGATGTAAAAAGGAATTTATAAGAGGAATTTATGATTTGGTGTGTCATAAGCAATTTACCGTTAAATTTAAGAATAAGGAGAGTGGAATTGTATTTTTAATAGATGATTCCATTTGTGATAGAAAATCAATTGTTCAGACAATTTACGCAACAGCGCAAACGGCAGAAGATGCGTGTATAATGCAGATAAAGCAGAATTACATACATAATAGAACGATTAAGGAAAAGTTGAGTCGGTTGAAGAAAGCATTTGTTCTCGCTTGGCAAATAATTCGTTTATTTGGAACCTTAACTGATAAATTAGTTTTTTTGTACACTGCGCTATTATGTAGTGAGTTGTTTGGTGTGTTAGATAAGAAAATGAAAAATTCACCTAATCTGATGGTTATGTTTTGCGAAACAAATTTTGTTCCCAGCATTGTGGTACAGTATTGCCGGCTATGCGAAATAAAAACAGCGACCTTGCAGGAAGGTGTGTTTATGGAATACAGGGGAGGCACTAATGATATTTATCGGGGGATAGATTTAAAATGCATCCTTTCAGATTATTTTCTGACATGGAGCTGTTATACATATGATGTGGCAGTTAAAGGAGGCGTAAACAAGGAGCGCATTCATATTGTAGGTAATCCAAGGTGCTTATTGGCTGGCAATAAAACACAGAAAAAAAATGGAGCATATGAGATATTTGGCGTTGCGCTAGGAGCTGGGTTTGTATTGAACCGGGAAAATATTCAATTGATAAAAATGGCGAATAAGCTGGCGCGTCATCTTAATATGAGATATGTAATAAGATTTCATCCGGGTGAAATGGGAGTCCAAGAGCAGTATACGAATGAATACTATACTAAAAATACTCAAATTTCGAGTATGAGCGTGGATGACTATGTAAATATGACTGATTTTACAATTATGGTTTCGGGTGGTTTATATCCGGAATTGGTGTACAGACGACATAGGACATATAAATTGAATATTTATAGTGTAAGCGATCAGTACAGGGATATTCAGTGGAATTCGTTTGCAAATTATAAAGAATTAGAAACTCTTGTTAATAATGATGCGGAATTAACGCCAGAACAAATAGAATATATTGTTGGACCAGATAACTTAGAAGAAAGGTATCGGAAGTTTTTTGAGAAATTCCGATACCATTAATATCTGATGCTGTCAATTGCATAAAAATATAAGGAGTCTGATAAAGTCATGAAATGTAAAATTTGTGATAGTAAGAATATTAAAACAATATATAATGCGCCAATACGTAATGGCGCGTTAGGACAGTATACATCTATGAATGTTGAGATGTATCAGTGTAAGGAATGCGGCGTTATCTGGCATGATCCGATTTTGAATGATATTAAAGATTATTATGAAAGTCCCGAATATAGGGAATCACTGGAAGGAACATCTGATGAAGACGATTTTTACAGGCTGCATGACTCTGAGTCAATGGACAAGTTCAAATATACGGGAACAACAATTTTCAGAAATAAGACAGTTTTAGATTTAGGATGTGGATGCGGTGCTTTTCTAGATTTTGTAAATGGTGTGGCCAAAGAAGTGGTTGCTGTTGAGCCTTCAGAAATATACAGAAAGGTTATGGAACGGAAAGGATTTCGTACTTTCCCATATGCGGAAGATGCGTTGGAAAAGTATCGTAATGCTATAGATGTTATTGTATCATTTGATGTTATTGAGCATGTGGAAGATCCGGAAAAATTTCTTTATGATGTATTTTGGCTGCTGGCACGGGGAGGTCAGGCAATTATCGGAACACCAACAGATGCACCGTTGATGAGAAAGCTTCTTGGAAATATCTATGAAAAAAAACAATTATTTTCTGTGCAACATTTATGGATATTGTCTGAAAAAAATATACGTTTAATGTCTGAAAGAATAGGATTTTTGGAATGTTCCTTTCAATATTTTCAGCGTTATGGAATTGGAAATTTGTGTGGGTGGCTTAGGGAAAAAGATACAAGAAGTACAATTCAGATGCCATTGTTCGAAGGAATATTGGATAACGTCTATAAAAGTGATATTGAAGAAAAAGGATTAGCTGATTATATAGTATTTTATGGAAGAAAAGAGTAAAAACAGTGTTTTTGTTATAATGTAGGACATTGGGAGATGGATGATAGCGCGAAAAGTACTTCTAGCCGCTCATGCCAAAGGGTATTTTGCGGAGAAGTACTAAGTTTCACGCCGTGGATATGAGATTCTGTGTAGGGAATCATGGAGGAAGTATGAAAAATCTGCAAATATTGGATTGTACATTAAGGGATGGCGCGCAAGTGAATGAAGCAAGGTTTGGCGAGCGGGCAATTAGGGATATTATGGATAATTTAACGAGGGCAGGAGTAGATATTATTGAGTGTGGATTTTTGAAGGATTGTGAATATGAAAGTGGCAGAACTTATTATCCGCAACCAAGTTATGCGGTTTCGTATATGCCCCAAAAGGATAGAAATGTAATATATGCAGCTTTAATGGATTATGGAAGATATGATGTTGATAAACTTGAGCCTTATGACGGAAAATCATTTGATTTAATACGGATAAGTTTTTTTGAAAAGGATGTGGATCAGGTAATATCTTTTATACAAAAGGTAATTGACAAAGGTTATAGAGTGTCCATGCAGCCAATGGATACTTTTTCATATAGTGATGATAACATCAGAAAAGTAATTGAGGTAGCAAATACCCTGCGTTTGGAAGTTCTGTCTATGGTAGATACTTATTCTTTGGCAACAACGAACGATATTGAGAGGGTGTATGAATTTTATAAAGAAAAATTGGATAAGAACGTTAAAATAGGCTTCCATTCACATAATAATCAATTAAATTCATTTGCGTTAGCACAGCATTTTATAAAAATAAGCGAGCCAGAACGAAATTTAGTTATTGACTGTTCCATGTATGGAATGGGAAGAGGTGGTGGAAATTTAAATACAGAATTATTTGCTGAGTATTTAAATAGACAGGAAATGAAACATTATCAAATGAAATACATTTTGGATATGATTGATACATATCTTGTAAAATTTAAGAAAGATTTTGAGTGGGGATACTCTATACCAATGATGTATGCCGGCATATATGGAGTGCATGTGTTTACTACTAATTATTTGGCAAATAAACCGAATGTTACAAGTTATGATTTGAAATGTATGTTTGAAATGCTTGATGGTCATAAAAAGAAGAGATATGATTATGATTATTTGGATTTCATATATGAGCAATATATAGGAGGCAGGGGAAAATGAAAAAAGTAGTTGCTGTTATTCCTATAAAATTGAATAATCAGAGACTGCCAGGAAAGAATGTCAGACCGTTAGGCGGGAAAGTGCTTTGTCAATATCTTTTTGAAACTGTACAACAAGTTCAATGCATAGATGAAACATATGTTTACTGCAGCGATGAGTCAATAAAACGCTACATTCCACAGGGCATTCATTTTTTAAGAAGACCTAAAGAGCTTGATGCAGATACAGTAAAATCAAAAGATATTCTTCAGATGTTTATCAGTACAATTAATGCAGATATATATGTGTTAATGCATGTAACGCAGCCTTTTATAACTGAAGAAACTATAACAAATGCTATTAATAAGGTAGTACTTTATAATTATGATTCAGCGTTTGCTGCCCATAAAATTAAAGAATTTGTATGGTATAATGGAAAAACTGTAAATTATAGTCTTACAGATGTTGTCAGGACACAGGAATTGCAACCGGTTTATATTGAAGGAGAGTTGTTTGTATTTGAAAAAAAGGTATTTACAGAGAATGGGCGCAGAATTGGAGAACATCCTTGGATACAGCCGATTGGTTGGAAAGAAAGTATTTGTATTGATGATATAGAAGACTTTGAAATGGCAGAGGCAGTTGTCGAATTGGAAAAAATGAAACGTAATAAAAGTTTGACAATGCAGAAATGAGGAAAATGTGAAGACTACTGTTGATATTAATTATAATGAACTTCGTAAAACAGCTAACAGAAATCGTATTAAAATTTTGGATATGGTATATGCCGGAGATTCAGGTCATGTAGGTGGGGCTTTATCTGCAGTTGATATAATTACTTACTTCGGGGAATACGTAATAGATTATGATAGTAAAGAAAGAGATCGTTTTCTCTTGTCAAAAGGACATGCAGTTCCCGCCTTGTATGCAGAACTTCATGAACTTGGTTACATTCGGGATGAGGAATTAGATACTTTTCGTAAGATTAATTCTCGCTTACAGGGGCATACAAATTTGATAAAACTGCCACAAACAGACTATACATCAGGTTTATTAGGTCAAGGATTATCATATGGCGTAGGGATGGCACTCGCTAAAAGGTTAAAAAAATCTAAAAATATGATTTATGTAATGACTGGAGATGGAGAGATGCACGAAGGGCAAATATGGGAAGCGCTTATGGAAGCAGGGCATTACAAGTTGGATAATCTTGTATTGATTATTGATCGAAACGGATTATGTTCTCACCAACCAGTAGAAAATGTCCTGAATCCGTGAACCCCGCCTCGCATTTCCAATCCCGAAGCCAGTACTTATGCTGCTTTGTTGGGCATTTGCATA
>VSNQ01000134.1 GCA_009774395.1 Lachnospiraceae bacterium | reverse complement strand
AATATATATAATACCGATATTTCTTATTTGTCTTATCGGTTTTGTATAGTAATTTACGATATTTTGCGAAATTTTTATTGTATTACACAATGTATCCATATACTATTGTTAAAAAACAATAAAATTTTCTGAAAACAACCGTTAAAATGCCAATTGATTTAAGCAATTTTTTAAGTTAATTTATTATTAGGAATAGGAAACAGGGTGGCGCCATCTTATAGTATTACGTTTTGCATTCCTGATTAAAAAAATAGAGAAAGGAAGCACAACGGGGTTTCCCTGTGGCTGGGTGTAATTTATGAGAAAAAAATTGAATAAAGCACTATCATTTCTAATTGGAGCAGCAACTCTTGTATCTATTGGCTTTGGAACGGCAGGACAAAAAGTGGAGGCAGCAGAAGGCAAAGCCGCCGCATATAAAGAAGTAATTGAATTTGAGGACGCTAACAACTTTGAACAAAATGGTCAGAACTATATTGATTCCTCTATGTTTCATGGCTATTCCGGAAGCGGATACGTATACTTGGTATCAGGGTGGAGTGAAGTAAGCTTTAATATACCACAAAGCGGAGATTACAAGATTATGGTTGTTACCAACGCCGATTCCTATAAGGAAAATTGGTGGTATCTGGATGAAACGCAGAGCGGAGCGCTTCTGACAAGCGGAAATCAATGGGAACCCTATACTGTTACTTCCTATCTATCTGCCGGATGGCATAAATTTGGTGTTTCCGCAGAATGGGGATATACAGCGCTTGACTACTGTGTAATAGAATCTGCTTCCGGCGGTTCGATTGTTCCAGAAGGACGCAGTATGTATGTGAAGGACGGCAGACTTTACGATGCTGACGGCGATGACTTTATAATGCGTGGTGTCAATGTCGCTCATGCATGGTATACAGACAAAACATGGACTTCCATTAACGCGATTGCTGACCGCGGTGCAAACTGTGTACGTGTGGTTCTCGCTGACGGCAGCCAATGGGGTAAAACTTCCCGCCAAGAAGTCGAAAATATCATTGCGTGGTGTGAAGAAAGAGGGCTTATTTGTATTCTTGAAGTACATGACCATACAGGCTTTGATGAGGCTTCCCGACTGCAAAATGCTGTTAATTACTGGATTGCACTGCGTGATTTAGTCAATGCACATAAAGATTATGTTATCGTTAATATTGCAAATGAATGGCTTGGTACATGGGGAATGTCCTCTCATTGGGCAAGCACTTATGAATCCGCTATCAAAACTTTGCGAAACGAAGGTATTCAGAATGTTTTAATGATCGATACCTCTGGATATGGACAAGAAACGTCTACCTGTATCGACAACTGCCAGCGTGTTCTCAATGCAGACCCGATGAAAAATACAATGTTTTCCTTCCACTTATATTCTGTAGCCGGCAAAGATGCACAAACTGTAAGAAACGGTATTGATGCCATGCTTTCTAAGGGCGTTGCATTTTGTATCGGAGAATTTGGCAATTGGCAAAACGGAGCAGATGTAGACGAATATACAATTATGCAATACTGCACAGAAAAAGGCATTGGATATGCAGCTTGGTCATGGAAAGGAAACAGCGGAATTGACACCCCGCTGGATATGGCAGTCGACTGGGAAGGCAGCAGCCTTTCTGACTGGGGAAACTATGTGTTCTATGCTGATCAAATCGGTATTTGCGCAACTTCCGCGTTAGCATACCCCTAAATTGTATCCATATACCAAGGCAACTGCTGTGAATTGCTCTAAGTTGCTCTGAATTGAAACGAACCACAGCAAAATAGCTACAAACAAACTAAAATCGAGTAGGGAAATGTCTTTCTTCCCTACTCGCCGCGCAGCCCGTACGCCGCTTTTACAGCTTATTTCATCCGTTCGGGTTTGCGCATAATAACAAATGCAATGCGAGGAATTCAACACACAAACCCTCGCATTGCATGATTGCTATTTTGTTATATCTTACAGCATTTAGGAACTGTAGACAGATTATTTTACCCTCTTGCTTGTCTATGTCTACGCTTTATGACCTGCATGCTTAAAGGTATATCCTACACAATCTATCCATGTTATATACAATTCCTTATTTTACAGCCCTATGTATTTACTTCTATATCGTCCTAAAGTATTATTCAATTTTAATTCAAAATTTCCCCATCAATTAATACATATTTAACTTTTGTAGACACTGCGAAGGGACTTCCGTCTGTAATTACAATATCCGCATCTTTGCCGACTTCCAGCGAACCGACCCGATCGGCAATGCCTGCATGTTTTGCCGGATTTATGGTGATTGCCTGCAGTGCGGCAAACGGATCCATCCCTGCCTGCACTGCCAATCCAGCACAAAGCGGAAGATATTCCTGTGGGATCACCGGCGAATCTGTGATAATAGATACTTGACAGCCTGCCGCTGCAAGCACGCCGGGCGTTGTCCAGCTTTTATTGCGCAGCTCAAATTTTGATGCGCTGGTCAGTGTAGGACCTACCGCCAAAGGTACGTTCTCTTTGGCTAGTTCCTCGGCAATCAAATGCCCCTCTGTCACGTGTTCCAGCGTAATTTCTAAGTCAAATTCTTTGGCAATACGAAGCGCAGTAAAAATATCCTCTGTTGCGTGCGCGTGTGCCTTTAGCGGAATTTCCTTTTTCAACACGGGAATCAGTGCTTCCAGCTTTATATCATATGTAGGCTTCTTAGCAATGTCATCACCTGCCAGTTCCTTTTTTGCGACATAGTCTTTTGCTTTAAACAAGGCTTCCCGCAAAAGCGCTGCTGTTGTCATACGACTTGAATCCGTTTTATCACGGTATACTCTTTTCGGATTTTCGCCAAATGCGCATTTCATTGCCACATTATCACGCACCACCATATTATCTACACGCTTTCCTACGGTTTTAATCGTTGTAAATGTACCACCAAGGACATTGGCACTGCCTGGGCCTACACAGACACAAGTTACCCCTGCCGCTGCCGCCGCTGCAAACGCCGGATCAAAAGGTTTTACGCCGTCAATCCCCCGCATCTGCGGGCTGATAATATCATTTAATTCATTGTAATCCATTCCCTCATAACCAATGCCATATCCGTCCAATCCAATATGCCCATGTGCCTCCACAAATCCCGGATAGACTTGCAGTCCTTCTGCATTGATTATCTGGACATTATCTGCGACTTCTATATTTTTTTCAATTGTTTTGATTTTTCCGTCATCTATCAAAATATCTGCCTGAAATCCCTCTTTACAGATGGCGTTATAAATCGTTCCGTTTTTAATACACAGCATATGTAATCCCTCCTAAACATGTGTTTCGTTCTCTATGCGTCATTAACTGCTTTGTATATCAATAAAGCGATAAATATACTTACAAGCTATAATCCTTAATAGTACCTTACTATATTAATCAAAATAACTACATTTATAAGTTGATGTTATTGGCAATTTGTCGTGTTGGTCAACATCCATTATCCTATAATTATCCTTAATCTTATTAAAATCTGTTGCATTTTACAAAGCTTTATGCAATACTAAGGAACTGTAAATGAATAACTTGTTAATTTGACGCTGTATAAAGGTCTAGCTGCAAAGAAGATAATCGCAGGCGTAGCGGGCTACGTCAAGATTATCGGATGCTGCAGATGGACCTTTAGACAAGTCCAATGGATAAGTTATTTATTGGCAGTTCCTTAGCTCATCCTTTATTATTATATGCACACTTTAACCAATAAGGCAAGTTGAAAATCAATAGAAATACGTAAAAATGCTTTCCCATATTACAATCTATCGCAATCGGAGGTGCTTTAAAATGTATTTGATATCCGTCTACTTCGATACCACCACAACCAAACGTCTGCAATCGCTTATCTGCCAGATTGCTGCGGTTTCCGGTAATACCTATATGACCCAAAATCATGTGCCGCCGCATCTTACGCTTTCTGCAGTAGAGGCGCGGAATGTGGAGGTTCTGCTTCCACCAATACAGGCATTGGAAGGAAAGCTTTCAAGCGGAAAAGTACAATTTGTTTCCGTCGGGCAGCTTCTGCCGTACGTCTTATTCCTTGCGCCTGTTTTAAATTCCTATCTTATGGATTTGGCACAGCAGGTCTATAATGCCATATCGCCGATTGCGGATACCAAAATCAGTAAATATTACAGACCTTTCTCATGGCTGCCACATATTACACTTGGAAAGACCTTATCTACAGAAGAAATGCAGTGCGCATTTGCTGTTGTCCAAAGCCATTTTTCAGTATTTGACGGATTCATTACAGAAATCGGCGTTGCAAAGGTAAATCCACATATTGATGTGCTGCGGTATCGGCTGCAATAATTCTTATTCCAGCGTTCCCGTTTGCGGTTCCTGCACAAATGCAAGCACCCAGTCACGGTATGCCTCTCCGGTCTGCAATTCCATATCTGTGCAGAGCTTGCTTCTGGTGGTCTGTACTTCCTGCGCAGTAATTGGATTGTAGCCTTTTTTTTCATAAGTTGTATAATAGATCCCTATGCCACGTTTCTGCCAATTGGGAAGTTCATTGTAGTTGATTCCCTCCGAAAAAAGCAGCTCATTCTTCCATGCAACAGACTTCCCTTCAATCTGCTTTGTCGCTTCCTGTGCAGAAATGCCCTTTTGGCGCAGCTTCCAATAACAGTGCGCATTTAAAGAATTTCTGTGTGCATCCTCCTGCCGCCATGCAAAATAATCCCCCACGCATTCCAAGTTTGGCAACGGCACCACACGACTGTCAAAACACGCCATCACGCCCAATTCCATAGACAGATACGCACTTGCTTCCCCTGCAAGAATGGAATTAATTTTCCTTGTTTTTCTGCCAAAGGTATTGTCTTTTGGGTGAAATAAAAGAGAAATCTCGTCGCTTTCTGTAAATGCGTATACAATACGGAAACCGCACTCCATTAAATGCTTTGCTGTACCAACCATCGCATCGCGGAAACGAATGTCGAACGGCGCTTCAAATTTACACGTTTCCTTTGTTAACCGTGTAAATCCCCTGCCATCCACACGTGCCACAAGATATAATTCCTGCCAAATCACTTGATCAAGTGATTGCTCAAACCGCCTTAATTTCTCATCCAATTCATCAAAGTTCATAAAATCCCCCCTTCTATATTTTCCAAAATCCGTTCTATGCAAATAATCCTACTTACCCTCTTTATCATTCCATTCCTCTGTTATAAACATCCCCTGCGCAATCCGCACAAAATATAATTTATCAAATCCCTCCTGATATGACGGCAGTTCCATGCGGTTGGAAGTTGCTGCTATTGCTTTATCGGGCACACACGCCTTTCCACTGCGCAAATGATTCCGTTCCACACACGCCGCAATTACAGATTGAAAGAAATAACCCTCCACTTCATAACCGTACTGCCTCGCTGCACTAATATAACGTTCTCTGTCCGCTGCCGTTGGATTCGTATTATCCACCACAAAAGAGTGCCCCGCTGTGAAACATTCCTCTATAAGCAACCGTTCTTTATTGCGTGTATGCAAGGAATCCAGATTAATATGTACATAGTCGTTCTGCAAAATTTGGTGATAGTATGTAGATTTCCCACTTGCCTGTAGTCCGATAAAAATTATCGCTTTTGGCATTGTTCAGCCTCCTTTGTTACTTTTCATAGCAAATCTTATCCGGCAGCCACTTGCGGATAATTTCATATAACTGATCCAAGTCCATTGGTTTGGATAAATAGCCGTTCATCCCTGCCTTTTTATATTCTTCCTTCTGCTCTTTTGCCGTATTGGCTGTCAGCGCAATTACGGGAACTTCTTTATAGTAATTGTCCTCCATTTCCCGTAGCGCGCTGACTGCTTCAATCCCGTTCATTTTCGGCATGAAATGATCCATAAAAATTAAATCGTAATGCTTTTCCTGTATCATCTCAAGCGCCTGCTGCCCGTCTACCGCTGTTTCAATCTGCATTTGCAGCGGCTCAAGCATCTCCACGGCAATCATGCGATTAATTTCATTGTCATCTACAATTAAAATATGGGCTTCTGGTGCTGTAAATTCTGTAGCGATAAACGCTGTGTCAGTAAATTCCGTATCTGCTAACGCTGCGGCTGCAACATCCGCCACAGATTCTACTGCATTATTCTGTGGCACTGTGTTGTTATTTCTCAATTGTGCCTGTGCAGTCCCCCGATTGTCCAATACCTGCTGACCACTCGCACTATTTATTAAAAAGCGGCAGAAATTATCGCTGTATAGCGGTTTATTTACCGTCGGCAGGTTTTCCGGCAATTCTCCCTCTGTCATTGGATTGCGCAGTACACAGATGGATGCATTTTGTTTTGCAAGAATTTCCTTTTCATGCATACCAAGTGTTTCATAACTGTCTGTAAAATAATAAATAGACGCGCTCCCCTGCTCTGCCTGATTCCTCTTTGCCAAAACCGACAGATTCTTTGCGAAAATATCTTCCACATACGCAAGCTGGTAGCTTTCTGCAAGTTTTTGCAGCATTGCATTTGCCGCCGGATTTTTCATATTTCCGCAAATTACCGCAGTCTGTTTCTCTTGTGGAAGCGATACTGCACGTTCCTTTTTTACTATGCGTTGATGAATGGTAAAGTAAAAATCGCTGCCTTTACCATATTCACTCGCTACGCCGATTGTTCCATTCATAAGTTCAACCAACTGCTTGGAAATAGATAGCCCTAAACCCGTCCCCTCTTTGTGATGGTTCTTCTGGACATCCACCTGTTGAAATGTGCCAAACAGTTTGCCAATATCCTCCTCGCGAATCCCCTGACCAGTATCTTTTACCGATATATATAATTCAATATCCTCCTGTAGCATCTGATTGACTTTTACAGTAAGACTAACCGTTCCTTCCTCTGTAAACTTCGTGGCATTATTCATAAAATTAATGATAATTTGACGAATACGCAGCGCATCGCCATACAGCTGCGCCGGAATATCTGGATCAATATCGAACAATAGTTCCACAGGTTTTGTACCAATCCGATTTAAAATAATCATACCTAAATCGCTTAACATTGCCATAAAATCATATGCTTCGTCCACCAGTTCCATTTTGCCTGATTCAATTTTCGACATATCCAAAAGGTCATTAACAATCGCCAATAGCGCATTACCAGAGTTTTGGATATTTAATAAATAATCGCGCTCCTGCTGTGGAAGATTCCTGCGCAGCAAAATCTGAGTCATGCCCACAATGGCATTCATTGGTGTGCGGATTTCATGGGAAACATTGGATACAAACGCCGATTTCGCCTGATTGGCAGCATCCGCACGCTCCTTTTCCTCCTGAATACGCTCCATTAATTCATATTGCTGTGTTACATCGGCAAGCAAAAGACTGTAACCGGCTACCTCGCCCTTATCCCAGATTTCCATGACTTTTTTCTGATAATGCTTTATATCAATCTGCATGATCTGCTCCTCATTCATAAAGATCCGCAGCAATTCGCCAGATACAATCTCATTCTTACGTCTTTCATTTAACTCCGGAAAAATTTTATTGGCATAAGAATTGGAATCCAAATAGCCGTACATTTTATCAACAATCACAAACGCATCGCCCATCTGCTCAAATACCCAGCCATGCCCAAGCTCTGTAATCCCGAAAAACGCGTCACGGCGCACGCTGATAATAATGGATACGATAGACAATGAAGCACAGATCGGCACAATATCAAACGGCAGATTAAAAAGCAGCATAATAGACAACGACGCACATAAAACAAACTGTGCCACCGCCAGCCGTGCAAGGTTTTTCCGCTCTGATCGGATTGGCACAAGAAACATGCGCACCAATATATAAACCATGCCACACAATCCAATAACCCCGATAATGCAATAATGCAGCATATAGAAAATTGCCGGCTCTGAACGCAGCATTACCAGCCCCCAATTCGCATTCCACTCAAAATCAAGGTTTTGAAATGCCAAATGGAACGGATCTCCTGTCCAGACTGCAAGCAGAAACAGCACATCAAAAATACTCCAAAACGAAATCAGTGCCACCGCCCATTTGTAGTGTTTCAGCTTCATATATGTCCATAGAAACATTCCAAACATTAGATAAAACACGATATTTCCAAAATATTCCATTTTCAGTGCAATCAATGCGCCCTCGTAGGTCTTTGTTTGAAGCAGCAGCATATAACTGCCATTAATAATCAAACAGCCAAGATTCGCCAAAAGCAGATACATGGAAGTTCTGCTGTGCGCCTTGCGAATCAGGGAAACACAACCCACAAACGGGACAAGAATCCCAATAAGCTGCGCAATATTTACCAAAATAAATATAATCATCTTCTTCCTCCTGTTTTACAGTTTCAAGCTATTTCGATTATTTTGATTATAGCATATTTTAATTTTTAATTGTGAACTTTTTATCGTAAAATCCAGAAATTATAATGGATTGTTTAGATTAGACATGGATATAAAATTTATTTATAATATAAATGTTAATGTTACAAATTCATTTTTTTGTTTTCAACAATTTGCACGAAGTACCCCTAGAAATGTGAGTGTGATTGTGGTACTCTAATTGTGGTACTCTAATAAAGGAACAAATCGGAGGTGAATGTTATGTCTTTGAAAGTTATTTTGTTAAACGGAGCATCCAGTAGCGGGAAATCTACCTTGGCAAAGTCATTACAAAATCACATTAAAGAGAATAAAAAACAAGATTATATTATAATTTCTATTGATGATTTTTTAGATATGACGATTAATAAGCCGGTTTATGAGGATGATGTTTTTGAAATATCTCATCTGCTTTGCCAAAAAGTATTAAATATCTTAAAAATCGGTCATGGAGTTATTATTGACCATGTAATTACGAGTGAGCGTATTTATAAACAATTAACGGAAGCCTTGAAAGAATATGCGTTAATCATGGTACAAGTCACATGTCCGTTCAATGAATTAGAAAAAAGAGAAAAAAAGCGTAAAGACAGATATATTGGTTCGGCAAAAGCTTCATGTGAGTACCTTTATCCTCAAAAGGGATATGATTTAATATTGAATACACTTGAATTATCTCCAAAAGAGTGTTCTGAAAAAATATGTGAATTATTGAATTAAACAGTATGCGATTTCAGTTTGTGAAGAACTTGGCAACCCTAAGATTATCCAAATAACCATTATCGCACCACAATCACAACAAAATAGTTGCACAGCGTCAAAAGCGTATAAAGCTACAATTAATTGATGCACACAAAACGTTAAAGTAAAAAAGCAAACGCTTTTAGCATTTTGGCGCATAATTCCCACTACTTTGGCGTGGGTGTGAAAAGTAACCGTATAAAAACTTGAGAAAAAATTTACGAGAAATTCCGTTTTCAAAAGGTATTGTCTGATGTATAATAAAAACAGTGGAAGAAGGTGATATTTTTGAATACAACAGAGCAGACACATCAACAAGATTTAGAACGTCTGAAATCACTCCGATATATGGACGATGATTTTATGTCCGTCTGTCTTGCAGATAATTTTGAAGGTGTGGAATTGATACTACGAATCGTTTTAGGGCGGGAGGATATAAAAGTTAAATCGGTCAGGACACAAGAACCATTGAAGAATTTGCAAGGACGTTCGGCTGTTTTAGATGTTCATGCGATTGACAGCAACGATAAGGAATTTGATGTTGAAATTCAGAGGAAAGACACAGGAGCAGGCGCAAAGAGGGCAAGGCATAACAGTAGCTTGTTGGATGCGCACATATTAAAGGCTGGTGATGATACAGAGGATATTCCCGACAGCTATGTTATTTTCATTACAGAAAATGATGTAATGAAAGGAAACCAGCCGATATATCCGGTAGAAAGATATGTTACTATCGGGGAAAACAAGGTATTGTTTGGCGATGGTTCGCATATCATATATGTTAATGGGAAATATAGGGGCAACGATGAGATTGGAAAGCTGATGCACGATTTTTCATGCACTAATCCCGATGATATGAATTATGAAACGCTTGCTAAAAAAGCACGATATTTTAAGCAAGACGAGAAAGGAGTTGCGGCTATGTGTAAAATAATGGAAGATATAAGGAATGAGGCGGCACAAAATAAAGCAAAAAGAACGGCGGTTCATTTAATAAAGTTAGGTAAAATGACTTTAGAGGAAATAGCAGAAGCTACGGAATTATCTCTTGATATAGTTAAAGAGTTAGAAAGCCAATCAATGCAGTTAGCATAATTGGAGATAATTGGAGAAACAATTTAATATCAAAATAACAGCGTAAAGGCACATGGAACAATAAATTGTAAACCATGCGTCTTTTTTTGCGCCCAAAAGGAGAAACATAAGCGACAACATTCAGACCAACACCACAGCGCAATTAACGTCTTGTCTGCAAAAGAAGATTGATAAGACGACCTACTTAGTCGAAATACATTTCTCTGATACAAGTACCCAAAGCGTAGAGGACAAGCTAATGCGTGCCATTCTCTATCACTTAGAGCATGGAAACAGAGAAAATCAAGAAAAAGTGATGAAAAAAAGAAATACATCCCTGACAAATACCAACAGGGGGCTGTCACAATAGGTTTTGATTATACAAGATATCATGCAAAACGCAATGCAGTATTTTAATATCTTATATCTATTTCCCTTAATGCGACAGCCCCTTACCTATATTCTTAACAGCACTGCTGATTACAGTTTAGCAAGCCAAACTATAATCATTACTTTTCAAACTATCACGCAGAAATAATTACATCTGTGTATCTTATAAACCTACTCCTGCGCTGAAATATAAATATACTTTTCAATTTCCTCTTTTGATAAGTCATCTGTCTGTGAAAACGGATAAGAACCATCTTCTTCCTGCTTTACTTCAACAAATGCCGTTTTTCCGTTGTACATAATTGCAACTCTGCATATCCCGTCTGCGTCGAATAAGTCTGTAATATCAGATTTTTGATCATAATAATATATCCAAACCCGTCCATTCTCATCCTCCTCAACATTAGCGGACTCATTGATTGTAGTAATTAAATCGTCTGTGTCCAGCCATGTTTGGCTACCGTCGTCATGAATGGCAACACCACCAAAGCCCAATACTTCTTCTTCATTGCCATCGCGCTCAAACCGCATCGTATAACCACCGTTTCCGTTTTCCTCTACTTCCACCTCTGTCTTTGTACCATAAAGCCAAACCGAAACCTTCTCCTGAATCCCTCCAAGATCTGCGGCATACGCTGTTCCTGAACCACATATAATAACTGCACATGCAACGGCTGCCGCTGCTACAATATTTTTTTTCCGTTTCTTCTGAAATTCTGCCATTTCTTCAACCTCCAAAGATAATTTTTGGGAGGACTGAAGTGCTGAAAATGCTTGTTTATAACGTTCCTTATTTGTCATCATCCCATTCCTCCTTTAAAGCTTTTTTGAGCAAACATCTGCCGCGCGACAACCGTACTTTGACATTGCTTTCACTTAGTTTAAGGATATCTGCGATTTCCCGCACTGCATAATCCTCATAGTAAAATAAATGAATTACAATCCGATATTTCTCTGGTAATTTCATAACTGTTTCAAATAAATTTTCGGATTGTGGTGTTTCAAATGTCAATGTTTCCATATAGTCTTCAAGGGAAAGCTTATTGCATCTCCAAAAAGCGCGGTTTGCATTTTTCGCCTTATTAATTGCCACTCGTATTAGCCATGCGCGAATATGCTGCTCACTGTCAAATTCCTTCTGCATTGTGTAATACTGGAGAAACGTATCCTGAACAATATCCTCTGCGTCCTGCGCATTTTTGCATACATTAAATGCCACAGCAAATAAATTATTCTGATACAGTGCCACCAGTTCCTGTATTGCCTGTTTCATTAGAGCTGCTACTAAAAACATATACAAAAGTGTATATGCTAGATGATTCGCTACAATCTCACGATTTGTAGTTGCTGTTTCATCGTGTATGCTTTTGTTATATTACAACGACTCACAGGTTTGATGGGTTTGTTCACCAAACACATTGTACACTCCACAGCCGTAAATTCCTGGCTTAGCCACCAGTACTTATCCACATTTACTTCATTTTTATGGATTTCATCTTTTTAGCTTTTCCTTTCCTATATTTCATTTTTGCTACTTATACTTATGTTTACCTGTTTATGCAATTTCGTAAGCTTCAGCATCCTTCAAGTTCAGGCTTGCATTGAAATCCCTGTCCGCAGAATATCCACATGTGCATCTGTATATTCTGTCAGACAACTTTAAATCCTTCTTGATTCCTCCACAGCAGTGGCATCGTTTCGAAGATGGATACCATCTGTCTACTACCCTTAACTCGATTCCGTTCTCTTCACACTTTACTTTCAGCTTCGTTCTAAATTCATAAAACTTCTGTGATGCTGCTGCCTTTGACAGATGCCTGTTCTTCATCATCCCC
>VSNQ01000133.1 GCA_009774395.1 Lachnospiraceae bacterium | reverse complement strand
GTGCGGTCTTCTCTCTGCGAATCATAAAGAATTGTAAAGCGCAGTGCGTCTTTTCCATAGTCTTCAATACAGGTATGGATCCATAGAAATGCTCCCGTTGCAATATTTACAGGGTCAAGCGCTTTATACGGCATTTTTCCGTCAAAATACGGCTTCCCTTTCTTGTCGTCCGGCGATCCTTTTTTCTTTGCTGTTTTTGTCTTTGTTTTCTCAAGAGGGCTGTATTCGCCATCTCCGCCGCTGTTTTTTGCCCGAACACGATAAGAATGTTCTGTGCTGGGTTTTAAGCCTTTAAATGTATGGCAAGGCTCATCTGTGCCGGAACCGCTGTCCTCAACTGCTGTAGGCTTCCCGTCGAACTCTACATCATAACCGCTTGCACCGGGTACACGCGGCCAGCTTACCCGTATTGACTTTGGTGTGGATTTTGATTTGACACCCTTGGGTGCTTCCGGCGGTTTGGCAGGCGTTCTAATTATTAAGTAGGGCGAATAGGGACTAGAGCCGCCTGTATTATTGGCACGTACTTGATACGTATAGCCTGTATCGGGCTTTAATCCTGTAATCTTTTTGGAAGTCCCCGTAACAGGATAACTCTTTCCATCAAACATTAAGTCATAGCTTTTAGCACCTTTTACAGGATCCCAGCTTACGGTTACAGAATCCGGCGTTGTTTCGACCTTCACATTTTCCGGTGTAGAGGGCGGCGTTTGCAGCGTTCTTACGGTTTTGGGTTCCGAATAAGGGCTGGAACCGCCAGCATTGTTTGCACGTACTTTATAAGAATACTCCGTATCCTCCGATAAGCCATCGACTTTATGGGATGTCCCTGTTACATGATACGTTTTGTCGCCAAAGACCAGATCATAGCTTGTCGCACCGCTTACGGCAGGCCAGCTTACGGTTACAGAATCCTTAGTTGGTGTTGTTGTCGTGCCGCTTGGTTTTTCTGGTTCATTGGGAAGTGTGGAAACATTGTGTTTTGTTCCGTATCTGCTGGAACCGTCTGCATTGTTGGAACGCACTGCATATGTGTGGTTCGTATTGGGTGTTAAGCCAGAAAACTTCTTGGAGGTACCATCTGCCACGCGATGTTCTTTATCATCAAATTTAACATCATAGCTTGTTGCGCCATCTACAGGATCCCAGCTTACTGTGATATCATTTTTCGTTGTTTCTTCCTTGGGTGACGCTGGTGCTTTTGGCGTGGTCTTAGCATTTTTTGGTGCTCCAAAGGAACTAGAACCGCCTGCGTTCTTTGCCTTCACTTGATACGAATGGTCTGTATTGGGTGTAAGGTTATTTACCTTTAAAGAGTTTGCCGTTGTATGATACTCTTTTCCGTCTACGGATACACCATATCCGGTTGCGCCTTCTGACGGATCCCAGCTTACTGTAGCAGAATCCTCATCTGTTACTGCTTTCACACCGCTTGGTGTTCTTGGTGCTGTCAGCGCATTTCGCTCTGCACCATATTCGCCTGCACCATCCGCATTTTTGGCACGTACTTTATAAGGGTAATTGGTATTAGGCTTTAACCCTGTAAATGTCTTGGAATTGGTTGTTACGGGGTATTCTTTGCCGTCAAACAGTACATCGTATCCAGTTGCGCCATTTACTGCATTCCAATTTAAAGTTGTAGAATCCTCTGTTGACTGTGCACTTGCGCTGGTTGGCGCTATGGGAAGAACTGGAAGCGTTGTAATGGACTGTTGTGTTCCATAATTGCCTGTTCCGTCTGCGTTTTTAGAGCAGATTTTATAAGTGTAGTTCGTCTTAGGCGATAATCCTGTAATCGTTTTTGAAGTTCCAGTTACCGGATAGGTTCCACTGCCAAGCTGCAAATTATAGCCGGTTGCACCGCTGACTGCTCCCCAATTGATGGTAACAGAATTGGTTGTACTTGTCGCTGACATAGTTGTCGGTGCTTTCGGAGCAGTTGTTACGGTCATTGCTGTAGAATATGCACTGACACCATCTGCATTTTTGGCACGTATCTGGAAAGAATATCCTTTGTTTGCAGTTAATCCGGAATAGGACATTGTTCTACCTGTAGTGCTTTGTACACTTCCGTTAAACAATACATCATAACCGGTTGCACCGCTTGCTGCACTCCAATTAATGGTTACGGTATTTTCTGTAGAACTTTTGGCGATTCCCGAAGGTACTGCTGGCAGTGCTGGAAGTGTCTGTATGGTTTTTGAGGTGTTAAAATTGCCAGCTCCATCTGCATTCTTCGAACACATTTGATAAGTATAGTTTGTCTTGGATCTTAAACCTGTAAATGTTTTTGAAGTTCCTGTAACAGGATAATCGGAATTGTTAAACCGTATTATATATCCGGTTGCGCCGCTCACGGCTCCCCAATTGACTGTGACAGAATAGACTGCGCTGGTCGCTGACATCGTTGTCGGTGCTTTGGGGGCTGTTGTTACAGTCATTGCTGTTGCATATTCGCTAACGCCGTCTGCATTTTTGGCACGTACTTTAAATGAATAACTTCTATTGGCAGATAAACCAGTAAAAGTCTTTGTCGTTGTGGTGACATTGCTTACACTCCCGTTAAACAGAATGTCATAGCTTGTCGCACCGCTTGCGGGACTCCATGTAATGGTTGCTGTATTTTCTGTAGACTTCTTCGTAATATTTCTTGGCACTGCCGGCAATGCAGGTAACGTTTGAATTGTTTTTGCGCTGCCGTAAGAACCGATTCCATCTGCGTTTTTACAACACATTTGATAAGAATAGGAAGTCTTTGATTTTAAGCCGCTGATTGTGGCTGATGTACCACTGACATTGTATTCTGTACTTCCAAGTTTAATCCTATATCCGGTTGCACCACTCACGGCTCCCCAATTAACTGTGACAGAATAGATTGCGCTGGTCGCTGACATCGTTGTCGGTGCTTTGGGGGCGGTTGTTACGGTCATTGCCGTTGCATATTCGCTGACGCCGTCCGCATTTTTGGCACGTACTTTAAATGAATAACTTCTATTGGCAGATAAACCAGTAAAAGTCTTTGTCGTTGTTGTGACATTACTTACGCTTCCATTAAACATAATGTCATAGCTTGTCGCACCGCTTGCGGGACTCCATGAAATAGTTGCTGTATTCTCTGTAGATTTCTTCGTAATATTTCTAGGTACTGCTGGTAGCGCAGGAAGTGTCTGGATTGTTTTTGTACTGCCGTAAGAGCCGATTCCATCTGCGTTTCTGGAACACATTTGATAAGAGTAGGAAGTCTTTGATTTTAAGCCGTTAATTGTGGCTGACGTACCACCGACATAATATTCATTCCCACCAAGTTTTATCATATAACCTGTTGCGCCGCTCACAGCTCCCCAATTGACTGTGACAGAATAGATTGCGCTGGTCGCTGACATCGTTGTTGGTGCTTTCGGCGCAGTTGTTACAGTCATTGCTGTAGAATATGCACTAACACCATCTGCATTTTTAGCGCGTACTTGGAATGTATATCCCTTGTTTGCAGACAGCCCTGTTATAGTTTTGGAGTTCGTCGTGACACTGCTTACACTCCCGTTAAACAGTACATCATAACCTGTTGCGCCGCTGACAGCATACCAATCAATTGTTGCTGTATTCTCTGTAGATTTTTTGGTAATTCCTGTAGGCACGGATGGAAGCTGTGGCTGTGTTGTAATGCTTTTGGCAGAACTATATGAACCATTTCCATCCACACTCTTTGCACAAACCTGATAACTATAAGTTGTCTTTGACTTTAAACCTGTTACCTGATATGACGAAGCGGAAGCAGATGCATTGTAAATCGTATTGTTAAATTTCACAATATATCCTGAAGCGCCTGTGATTCTGTCCCATTTCACAATAACGGCATTGGTTGTGCTTGTTGCACTAATATTTGTCGGCGCTTTCGGCGGTGTTGTTACCATCTGCTGACTGGTAAACAGCCCGCCGCCATCCGCATTTCTAGTACGCAGCTGAAAAGGATATGCTTTGTTTGCTGTTAATCCTGTAAATGTATTGGAGGTTCCTGTCAGGATGTAGATGGTACCATTAAACATTAAGTCATAGGCTGTCGCACCACTGACTTTATTCCAGCTAATGGTTGCCGTTGTTTCCGTAGCACTTTTCCGAATGCCTCCCGGCGCGGATATTCCTCTAAGTTCTGGAAAATTGTTTGGTACATCATTAGGATCGTAATTATAATAGCCAATTGTCATATAATTAGAGCCTGATGCGATTTTTGTTCCTGAACTATTGTACGCATCCACATAAATCGTATATTTCTTTTGTGCTGTCAGTTTTGCAGGACTTATGAAACAATTTGTACTTAAACTCTTGTTTTCGTAAATATTACCTGTTTTTCCAGCTTGCGTCATGCGCGCATGATATCTTGACGCACCCGAAACTTTGTACCAGCTTGCTTTAATAGAGCCATTTTTGTATAACAGCAGCTCGATTCTTACATTTGCCATTCTATGATTCTCCTTTATTTTATAATTTCTGACCGGTCATAATTATAAAAAGGAAAATAAACGAGAAATGTAAACATTATATTTTAAAAATTCTGCCTACTAAACCTATTTTTTTCATATTAATCTCCATTCCGCTTTAGCGGCTCAAATAGATATGAAAAATACTTCTAAGGCAGTGTCTTTTGCTGCCTTAGAAGTATTTTTCACACTATCACCTCAATTTCAGTCACAAACAATAACCTCCTCCATTGCATCTAAAGAAGTTCCAAATGCAAGATTTATCGAATTCGTCATATTAAATGAAAGTTCATAAAAAGCATCATAACCATCATGGGGAATCTTAAATATAATGCTGCTTCCTGTATAGCCATATACATCAAGATCAGAAATAATATCACCACCCGTTACCCAGACAGTCCAATTACTTCCTTCAACACCATATGCGCACGATTCTGTCCTTTCAATGCCAACACATGCAGCACGTTCCTCATCAAATATCCACTGTCCTTCAAATTTCTTAAAAACATCATCCAAGCTTGGATCTGCCATATCGATGCTTTCTTGAATTTCAGGCGGAATCGTAAATGATTCGTTTCTAACATCTGCCAAATACCCAGCAAGTATGTACGTTCTTGCCCGTGTCATTTCTTCGGCGGTTGAATTTTCTAATTGCGGTTGAAGGCTTCCACCAAAAGCCGCCGCACCAGCACCTTTTACATTCTCCTCTTTTCTTTTGATCCATGCGCGTTGTTCATCCAACACGGTTGCTTTCGTTTCAGCATCCAATTCATCACTTAATCTGCTCCATAAAGAATTGAGTTCCTCATCCCAAAGCTGATACCACTGTGCGGTAAGTTGATTCATTTCCTGTTGTCCCATGCTGCTCCAATCAGCATTCTCATATTCGCAGGACTGAACCTCTACTCTTGCAATCTCATCCTGAATACTTTCCGTTTCATCTTTTTCTTCTATATCCATCACATCTTCTGTCTGTCGATTCTCTGTAGTTTGGAAGGACTCATCAAATTTAGGAAATTGTATTTCTTCCTCTTTTGCACCGCAGCCACTGCAGAATGAAGTAAACATAACACACAATAATATTAATATTCTTTTTCTTTTCATAATACTTATCTTCTTTCTCTTAAATATTGTTCAAACAATTTATCCTTCCAAATATATCTCCAAGAACGACGTGATTTTTCCATATGTATATTCGCCCTCAACCACACCAAACTCTGGATCATAATATTTATTATCATAAAACAGCGTCCAATGGGTATACCCCGCATCTGTATGGATTGTCAAAATCGAACACTTGTAAGGAGCTGGATTTTTCTTGGAAATCCGCTTATTTCTTTCAGCGTGTCCGATGCCATAAAAGTCAAGTATTTCTATCAATTGACCGATGCTCGTAGCTCCATCTGTTTTCATATCCCTTATTACTTCCTCAACGCTTTTTCCTGCAATCATAGCAATACATGCCTGTCCACACGTTGAAAAAGTAGGCTGCATCATTAACTCCATCTATCTTTCCTCCATCTTGTTAAATCCCACCGCATAGAGGCAGGCAATCGTGTTCTTCCCTCATATAATTATTTTTCCAGCATCATCAAGTAATTGTCAAGCCTTGCATTCACATAACCCGCAAACAACTTTTCCATTGCACCAAGGTCACGCTTTGCATGGTATTCATCGAACGCATTATAATAAGAAATTCCCCCTCTGTCAACGGACGTCTGGTATCCAGTTCACTTTTCTTCCTGTCTATAGCTGCGAGTAAACTTTCTACTGCTTTAAACCGTCCACCCACTGGTTTTCTTGTATCTACTGGAATCATCCAACGGCGTCCTTCACGAATAACACCTAAAACCTTCCCTTCTGCGCATAATATACGCACACGTCTATCTGAAATTCCCCATTTCTCTGCGGCTTGTTTCACTGTCATATACATAAGGAGTACACCTCTCTTTCTGAAACATTATACCCCATTTTCGGAACAATATCAATCTTAATAGTAGGAACGAAGGGCATTCCCTGTAACAGTTCAGGTAATGTAGTGGTTGGAGATATCCAGCCCATCGCGAAGCGATTTCCAATGGCTGGATACGTAACAGTTCAATGGGTTATCTGAACTGTTACCATTCCCTTACTTGATTGGAAAAAAAGAGCTGTATACTACATCCGAATCCCAACAATCCCCTCCGCTTTGCGCATCGCATACCGATATATACCATAAAGCAATCCCAACACCACAATTATTATACCTGCCAGCACCACAAGTCCCGGAATTTCATTGGGCATCAGGCGGCCATCATTAAAATACTGCATACACAGCGAAAACAAAAAGCCAAGTCCGCAGCCAATTGATGCTGGTATCCGAAATATTTTTGCAAGCTGTTTTTTCAGCGCCATTCTGCGGTAATCGCTGTCTGCACCGAGTTTTTCTAGGCTTTCAAACAGTGCTTTATTGTCTGTCGCTACAGAAATACTTCTTACATATGTCATTATAGCAACTGCCGCAAGCGAAATAATAAAGATATAAATACTCAGCATAACATAAACACTAATAAGCTGCATTCTATCCTGCACCAATATCACCATAAACTGCGGCGCATATTTCCAGTCACTTATCAGCCGATACATATTTCCTGTCATATCCAGTTGACTATCGTACATATATTCTTCTCCTGCGTCATCTGCCAACTTCTGCGCCCAAATATCCCAAAGCTTTAAATGGCTGACCGCACTGCTGCAATGTGCAATATATTGTTTAAGCAAATCTATCGCAAAATCATAGGAAGCTGCAATATCCGACACATTAAAAAATACCATTTGCTCTAAATATCCCGCGCTTAGTCCTTGTGTTATTTCCTGATAATCCTTATCGTTTACAATATATACAAACGGCGAACTCATTTCAGTCAGCGGTTGATACTCCACAGTTCCTGCAAATTTCAGTGGAAATGCCGCTCCTGTATCGGGATTTTGTGCTTCCTGCAGTCCGTCAGCAAACTCCCAAAAGCTGTAAAAATCTGTTTCTGTAACAGTTATATATGTTCCCTCTGCAACCTGAATCCGTTGACCAGACAGCGCTTCAAAATCTGTTTCTTGGATAAAAAGCGCCGCTTGTTTCCCTTCTTCGTATACATCAATATAACGTGAGGTTTCTTCATTATAATCCCGCTTATTAAAAGAAATCACCAAATTTGCCGCCTGATTTTCCGTATAATCCAATATATCCAACTGATAGCGGGATGCCGTTTCCCAAATTACCGTTTTATCAATTTGCTGCTCCGTCAGCGGATAATGCATCGAAAATGCTTTACTGTTTTCTTCTTCCAAAATGCTGCTTCCCATACTATACTGCATTCCATAAAAAACAGAAAAACAGCAGGCAAAAAGCAGCAGAACAATCACACACATATTCCACGTTGTAGATTTTGCCATAAAGCGCATTAGACTAATCGAAACCAGATTGTTATAATATTTTTTCTTATTTTTCTTTAAACGGCTCTGTGCCACAATGGACAGCAGCATAAAGTAAATCCCTACAATAGACAACAAATACACCAGCGAAAAGGCAGGCGGAAGTCCGATATGAAGCACTCTTGCGGCAAACTGCGATCCGCCGCCGCCAACCAGAATCCCCGCAACAGCCAAAACCACGCCCACCAGAAATGTCCACGACGGAATTTCTTTTACCGTTTCCGTTTTCTGCTGTGTGCGCAAAATCTCCATAATATCCGCCCGTTTGACAAACCGCATTCCAGCAATCCCAAGCATACAAGCCAGCGCCGCCGCAAACACGACACCAGGAACAAATCCAAAAAGCCCAAATCGGTATACCATTTGATCATTGGAAATAATAAACAATTCAAAAAACTTCCATATTCCAAATGATACTGGTATTGCACAGATTAATCCAAGCATCGATGCTGCCAATGTCAATAGAAGCAGTTCACGAAATAAAAGTCTGCGCAAAACGCCTTTTTCCATTCCCAGTGCCATAAAAACGCCATATTCCCGTGACTTATATCGAAAAAACAGGCTGGAAGCATAAACCGTAAATACAAAACAACCAATTACAGTTACACTTAGAAGCAGCGATGCCATTTTGCGTGTATCGCCGCCCTCTGGGAGAAATTCCTGCACTGTCGGGCCATAGTACATCAGTGAAAAAGATGACAGCAGAAGTACAGACAAGAAAATACAGAATCCTAACAGCAGATACTGCCCTTGATTGTTTTTGCGCAATTGATAATATATTTTATTCAATGTCATCATTGCCACCTCCCAAACTGCGCAGAATATCCAGCAGCGTATCCATAAATGCGCGGCGGCTTCCAGCCCGTGTCACTTCTTGATAGATGCTGCCGTCTTTTAGCACAATCACTCTGTCGCAGAACGATGCGGCATAACTATCATGCGTCACCATAAAAATTGTCGCCTCCATCTGCCTTTTTGCCTGTAAAAAAGCATCAATTACTGCCTTGCAGGACTTACTATCTAAATTTCCCGTTGGTAATGTTAAAAAAGTACAATAATTTTCGGCTTTTAAATAATTCTTTTGCTTGATACTTAGGGAATATATAAAGACTCAAAACTCTATCTATTTTTTCGATAAAGTTTGAGTCTTTTTATTTGATTTATTTCAAATTATTTGCTATACTATCTTTACAGTTGGGGCGGTGACAAGTCCGCCCTTTCTGTGAACCTTATTATTTCACTATGCTTGAATATCGCCTTCTGTGTCCTCAATCAGTTCATCAACCAGTTTTTCAACTTCTGTATAATCTTTGTTCTGCAATGCTGACTTGATTTTTTTAAGTACCCTTAAAAGCTTTTTACTGTATGCTACAAATTCTTTCATGTCCTCCATATTTTCCTCCTTTCCCCTTAAGTTTTCGCTTGCCCTCTGCCTTATCAGTTATTGTCAATATCTTCTTGACAATAATATAATACCATATTTTCATTACTTTGTAAAGTAATATTTTAAAAATTATACTTCTCTTTTTCTCCCTGATCTTCTACATATTCAATTAAATCTTTCGGCTGCATATCCAAGATTATACAAATTCTGTTAATAGTTTCTAGTGATATATTAGTATCTTCATTTTTTATTTTTTTTAATGTATCTTGGCTTAATATCTTAGTCTTTTGAGCCTTGTATGTATTAAATCCTTTACGTTCTAACGCATCTGCAATATTTATCTTATATTTAAGCATTTTTAATCCTCCTTCATAGTTTACTATATAATATAACATTAAAAAAGTCAACAAATAATATTTCTCCAAAAAGTAATAAAACGAATCTGACATTTCTTTTAAAAGTTATCTAAAATATAATTAAAACTAAATAACGAAGAACACATATAGATTCCCCCAATAGACGAATATACCAACGTTTTTAACAGTTGAAGCTATCGCAACAAACTCTAAATATACAAAATATAGTATAAGTGCAATACAATACTGCAATATTTAGTATATATTTACCTTATTACGACAGCCTCACAAGTAAATAAAAGAACCACATCTAAAACAAAATGCCACTGTCCAAGGACTGTATTAAACTGTCAATACAGCCCATGTTTTTTGTCCGACAATGCCATCCACTGACAGCCCGTTTTTTAACTGCAACATTTTAACTGCATCTAATGTCTTAGTGCCAAATATACCATCTATGGCACCAATATTATAACCATTCGATGTAAGTATGTGCTGTAAAAATTGTACATCAATACCACGGCTGCCGTATCGTAATGTAGGTTTTATTGTAGATTGTCCTATAACAACATTATCATATATTGTGAGATTATATTTTTTAATAATGCCTAAGATTGTATTAATATATGTTGGGCTTGTTGCATACCCACCGTTTTTAATCGCTGTGATGCACGTTTTGGAGTCTGCTTGATTAATGCATCCTTTGTACCTGCTACATGATGCCAACATATCATAGTAATCTTCGATTGCATCATTTATATTGTCATATGCCCGAAACATATCGGTAATATTTACATACGTTTTACCATCATAGCATTCTTTCGTTCGGGTAGAATACGCCTTATCCTTCCATGCCTTTCCAAAATGTACCTTACTTTTTCCTACTTTAATGCCTAATATAGCATTTGCTTTCATCATTTTCAGACTTGTACCGTAGGCACTCTCACAACAACATTGTGCAATACAAACAGACGGCAATGACCACTTCTCCCTTCCCTTTGCTTTCTCCTGCGCAATCGGTGCAACCCTATTTATAAACTTTTTTACTTGTGTTTGTGTCGCCATACATTATCCCTCCCTCTCATTTTTCTTCAACTTCTGCTTTATTTTTTAACACTTCTATCGCTCTAGCAATAACTGCCGGAATAGGAATCCCCATCAATCCAGCATTCTCAATAATTGATATTGTTTCATTCGCAATAAAAGCAATCACAACAGCGTCCCTTATAAAGCTAGAACCCATTACTAAATCAAGTCGACAAGCTACCAAAACAACAAGCAGCGTCACGCCTTTGCGACAAATCCCTTTCCATCCTGCTCTGCTTTCTAATGCTCCATTCTTTGTTTTTTCGCTTGCATGAAACACTCCAGCCACCACCAATCCAGTTATGTAATCAACCCCCATAAAAATTACCAATGTAACAAGGGCGGCATCAAACCCACCAAACAAGGAAGCAATAAAACTTCCCACAACTCCTAATAACGACAATATACGTGCTTTCATTATTTCTTCACTCCTTCTTTCTTTATTTTTAGAACATTTTATAGTGTGGTTTTTCTTCTCCGAACAGCCAATAGCGCAAATAATCATCCAAAATAATAGCTGGTAACGATAATAAAAACCACAATAATGTATACGGCAAACAAATCTGTCCCATAATGTTTAATGGCATATCACGATAGTCCCATATACTATATGTACAATTAATCAATAAACCTGCGCATAGTTCTACTGTTGTTATCACAACTGTACTGATTAGCATTTGTTGTACAATCGGCATATTAAATGTAAATATTTCATTAATTAATCCAACTAATAAAAAACACATTCCACCAACAAAAAACATTGTCCAATGCGTATACCGACGCCACAACAATTCAATCATTACATAAATAAAACCGCCAATACAAAACAGTATCAACGGTTTTATCGCTCTCATAACATTTGAGCCGCCAGCATATCTTTTAACGGCTCTGACTGGTATTCAGCAGGGATTGGCATTCCATAATACACATTTCCTACACTATCACTATCTAATGACCTTATGTATATTCGCAAATCCCTATAATACGTCACATGGTATGTAACATACTGCATGGCAGCAAAAACAATTAATGCCATATCTGCATTTGAATAATATTTACAATGTTGTGTTTGGTCGGATGTATGCCACGGAATTTGCTCTACTCCTGCTGCTATCTGAGCCTGCAATCCCATCAAACTTGTTTGGTCTTTGTCAGACAATGTAAAATGTTCATTTGTTCCGTCAGTTAAAGTAACAGTAATGCCGTTCTGGATTGCCTGCTGCTGGACAACGTTCATTTCGCGAATTTTATTTTCTTGAATTTCTTGCAATGTTGGTTTGTAGGGTTCTTCTGGAATATAATCAGGATTTTCAGGTATATCTGATATGTCAGGTTCTTCATATATGCTTTCATCATTACTAAACTGCACCCCACCATCAATTTTACGATAAATAGTTGTGTAGTTGCTATAATCCCAATTATCATCACATTCGGAACGTGAAAGTGTAAAACCTGTTGTTTGTATTGGAAAATCTCCTATAATTTCTACAATATTATCTGTTACCACAAAAAAACTTACATCATATGTTTTATTACTATCTAAATATTTTAGTTTTAACATAAAAATATGTTCTCCTTTTTCATAAAATCATTGTTAATAGGTAGATTTATAACGATATATAGCAATATGATGAATAAAGGTATTTTTATTGATGCGTGGATTAGTAAAAATATAAAAATTGGCGGAGCAGATGAT
>VSNQ01000132.1 GCA_009774395.1 Lachnospiraceae bacterium | reverse complement strand
CGTTTTGTAAATTCATCATAACCCTCTTTTCGTGAAATTTTTGCTCTAAAAATATTTTACACGAAAAAGATCGGTTAGGGTGAATTTTTTCATGTGACAAATGAGTTTTTTATTCTATTTTCTATCCAGAATCCCGATTTTTGTGCATTTTTTGTTTAAGGTTCGCGCCTATGGGTTGCCACCCCAAGCCCGCCAAGTGTCTTCTTTACTACAGGAATGTTTATCTTTGTTGTAATCATGTATAACAAATCCATCTATCACACGAATACTACTTAAGAACAATCGAGTAGGGAAGTTTACTTTCCCTGCTCACCGCGCGCCCCATGCGCCGCTTCTGCGGCATATTTCCTCTGCATGAGGCTGCGTATAAAAAAGCTTGAGAATACATAACCCTCAAGCTTTTTTATATTAATGAAAGGAATAAAAACTAAACTCTCCGTCTGCATACTATCAAACAAACTGACAAAGAAATGGAGTAGATGGGAGTCGAACCCATGTCCAAAAAACCATCCCATGTACTTCTACAAGCTTAGTTGATTGTTTCGGGAATTCCCTTTTTCCTTCCGCCTAGGCGAATCAACGCCCCTAAGCAGTTGGTAGCTTCATAATACGCCCACATACGCAAAGCTTAATATGTGTCGTTTCCTACATAGTCGATGCCTGTACTCTAACGTATAGGTGCGCTAGAACAGACAGCAGCCATTAGGCTGCGTATGCTAAATTGTCTTCAGCGTTTAATTTTAATTTTGGATTTAACGTATGCCTACGGCTTGCTTCTCCATCTTCAAGTTCCCTGTCGAAACCTTTACTACCCCTTGCTATTACAAGGTATAGACAGTATAACAGATTCAAAGCAGGGCGTCAATAGGCTTTCACATATTTTTCTGTTATTTCAATTGACTTTACCAAATTTACACGATATGATTAATTTACTACTAAACAATATGGAGGGTTCTATAATGATGTATCAATTTATGACCTTTAATGACAATACCGAAGTTGTTCATTCCGACGCCTATTTTGAAAAAGGAATCGAAACTGTTAAAGTATACTTTGAAAAATCTGTTTATGGTGGTTTTTATTCTGCGGAGTGTTATCTTCCCAATTATGAGTGGAAAAATATTGAAGGATTTTCACAGGAAGAAATTTCTACTTTCCATGAATACCTTCAATCTGTTTCCCACATTATTATCCGCCTCGCAAGAGAAGGAGGTTTCGACAATGCCGCAAATCTTTAAAATTGGCTCTTACGTAATTTATTTTTAGTCAAACGAAGGGGATCCAATAGAGCCTACTTACATTCATGTGTCTGAGGGTGTTTCGCTGAAAATGCTACTAAAATATGGCTTACGCAAACTGGGCGGTGCCTTTTATGTCACAACAATTCCCATATTTCTCAAAGGAAATTGCGTGACATTATGGATATTATCGAAGCACGCCATACAGATATTGAAAAAAAATGGTATCAATATTTTAAACAATTACATTATTATTGCTGACACCCCTGATACACCAACGCTGCCGCGCCAATTATACCAGCTTGGTTTCCGTTTTGTGCGGTTACGACTTTGGGGATATAGGTAACGGTGTTTCCAAAGCAGTTCTGGCGCAGATATTGGTTGAGCGGCTGTGTTAGTTTCTCGCCTTGTGCACATATGCCGCCGCCGAGTACAACGATATCTGGTCGGAAGATATTCGCAAGGTCTGTGATGCCATCTGCAAGGCTGTTGATATACTGTTCCACTAAGGCTTTCCCACATGGATCGCCTGCCCAGGCTGCGTCAAATGGTATTTTCGCATCCATTTGCTCCAATTGATGCCCGCACAGTTCCCAAAGCATAGATGCTGGATGCTGTGCTGCTGCGTTCTTTGCATCTTGAATCAGCGCCGTTGCGGAGGCATATGCTTCTAGGCAGTCCATTCTGCCACAGGTGCATCTGCGCCCCTCGCTGCCGCTTTTTATATGTCCGAGTTCTGCGCCACCGGCATGCCCGCCTTCAAAAATTTTCCCGTCAATTACAATTCCGCCGCCGACACCTGTTCCAAGCGTTAAAAAGATGGCATTCTGGCAGCCTTTTGCTGCGCCTTTTACAACTTCTCCTAACGCTGCACAGTTTGCATCATTTTGTACATAAATCGGGACGGGAAGATATTGTTTCAGCATATCGGCAAGTGCAACATGACTCCATTGAATATTGTTGGAATATAATACCATTCCATTTTTACTGTCTATGGTTCCTGGACTGCCGATTCCAACACCGATACAGTCCTTAATAGAACGATTGTTTTCTTTTAGCAATGTTGCTGCCGTTTCTCCGATATCTGCAATAATCTCCTGAAATGGTCTTTTTGCATTGGTTCGTATGGAAATCTTTGCTATGATGTCATACGATGCATCTACAAGACCGATTTTCACAGCGGTTCCGCCAAGGTCAATACCGACTGCCGCCCGATTTATTTTACCTAACATATCAACTGCTCCTTTATTTGATAAACTCACTTATGCTTTTTTATGCGCTTCACTGTCCATTGGCTTTATGCTTTTTCATTTGTTTTGTTATAGCATCCATTACTTCTGTCACTTTGTATATTTCTTTTTTGTTCTGCCTATTCCAACGGCTCCTCTAGTCCATAGACTTCTATCTCATAAATACGCGCTGCACTGTCACTTCCTTGTGTCGGTTTATTGACTACAAGTTTGACAAACTGTGCATTCACTGGTGCAAATGCATCATGTGTTGTACCTGCTGTATTGCGTGTTACGCTGCGCACTTCTTCAAAGGAAAGTCCATCCTCACTGGTATAAATCGCATAAGATTTTGTATTCATATCCGCGCTTTCACCGCCTGCTTCCGCATGGTATACATCGACTGCGCTAACTGCTTTCACCGCACCGAGATCCAAGGTTATCTCATGCGGTGCGCTTCCTGTTGCACACCATTTTTTGGTAACATCACCGTCTACGGCAAACTGCGGTGCTTCATTCTCGTTCACATAGGCATCCGCTTCTGTGCCTGCTCCCTGTGAAAGCAGTGTCAGCCCATCTGCTGCTTTATCGGTAATAATAATAAATCCCTCTTTTGATGCTTCGCTGCTGCCGGACGCATTCTCTGCCTTTATGGAAACCGTATAGATTCCTGCCTCTGGATACGTAACAGAAACACTGTCGCCCTCTGCGCTCTCTTTATCTGCACCAGCAAGCGTCCACGTCACTTTCTGCGTATTCTGCGAGCAAAGACTCTGGAATGTAATGGTTTCTCCTGCTGCTGCCAATGTAATGTCCGCAGTAAATGCTGCCTTAGGAATACTGTTGTCCGGCCACTGCATTGTTGCGGTTGCACCACTTCCCTCCTCCAAAAGCAGATTGACGGGAATCACCTCAAAAACAGATTGATTGGTTTCATCGGTGCGCGGCAAGGTATTAATATAGAAGTTATTGGTATTGGATACGCCCAAAAGCGACTTTGTCTGATCTTGATTTATACGATATACTTCATAATAATCTGACAAAATATCGCTGTCCCACGATAAGCGCACGCCTGCATACATTCCATCCTCATCAAACTCACTGTCCAGCACCTGCACATTGCTGACCGCTGCCTTTTTTACACTGTCTGCCTCTGTTATGGAAATATTTCCAAAACGGAACTGCAGTGCGTCGCTGTCTCCTTCTGCTGTTAATCTGTAGGAAATCGCCTTTACGGTTTTTCCTGCTAGTTCTGCAGTCTGATACGTAACGGTTGTCCATGCGTCCTGTACTTTTTTATCGCCAGTAAGCACCACTTCGGAACCGTCGTCCAATGTCAAAACAGCATCAAGGGCAACCTCCGCGCCCCTTGCCCTTGCGGTTGTCGTAAACGATATTTTTTCTGGCATAGGCAGACTCGCACTGTACATTTTAATTGTGGAAGGCACGCCCTTCTTAACTGCACCGCGCAAAATCATACTGTTTCCACCATAATATGCATCGCCGACATCCAGATCGGCAGATAATTTATTCCCTGCGCCGTCATCAATCATATAGCGATACGTCGGCAGCATATCGGAAATACTGCGGTTATTCCAGTCAAGCATACTGATCTGCTCGCCTTTTTTGTAAAAACCATAACCATTTCCTGTAGAAAAATTGGTTACAAACGGAAGCGTTGTCAGTGCCGTGCGCTCCACTACATAAGTGGAAACGCCGCGCCAGTCTGTATCACTTTCCGGCTGGATTTCTGCGGATGGATTGCCTTTTGCATTTACCCACATTTTATTTTCACGCTTCCAAAATTCCTGTATCATATCGGTAGAAAAATAAGCCCAGCTTGGACAGTACAGTCCTAATGATGTATAAGTCCCGCCCTCCGGTTTTTCAAATAGATTCCACTGAATCTCCGTGTCATAACCATTGCTCTGCACATCCACGCCTGCATACAAATCATAGGGGTCAATCTGCTTCTGCGCAGCCAACGCAGCCGAAGATTTCAACAGTTCTTCCGGCGCAAGTTTATCCGTTGTCCACCAGAAATTTAAAAACATCGTATCCGCCGCCTGCGTACCGTCCTCTGTCTTTAAATAGGGCGCATTTTTCTCTGTCAATGCATTCTGCCAGTCCATTTTGCCATCAATAGTCATAGAATCGTAATAAACAAGTTCTAATTCTGGTGCTTGTTTCTTAAAGTAAGACAAACATTCCAATCGTTGCCATTACTGGCTTTGAAATCGGCAGTACAATCTGCGACCAGATACGGAACTGACCCGCGCCGTCAATTTTTGCTGATTCAATAATGGAATCTGGCACTGTTGTACGGAAAAATGTGCGGCAGATGGTAACACTGAATGCCGAGCACGCAAGGGGCAGTATTAATGCCCAAATACTGTTATTTAAACCTAAAATATTGCTAACAACAACATAGCTTGCCAGCATACCGCCGTTAAATACCATTGGTATAAATATCAGCCATGTATACAATTTCTTTAATTTAAAATTTCTCCTTGATACCACATACCCCATTGATGTATTCAGTGCAATTGAGATCATAGTACCAACAATTGTAACCAAAACAGACATAAATGCTGCACGCAAAATTGTCAAACGCTCATTCCACAGAAATTCGTAAGCTGCTCCTGATAGCGCCTGCGGAATCAGTTGATATCCGTCCGCCCGAATTGCCTGCTCATCCGTAATGGATATCGAAAAAACAAATAGTAACGGAATCACGCACATAATTGCCAAAATTAAAAACACAATATTAAATACAATATTTGTCGATGTTTTAATTTGGTTTAATGACTGTCCGCTTGCCTCCTGTTTTGCCACGTTGCACACCCCCTTTAGATAATCCTGTTTTCATTGTCAAGCTTACTTACAATCCAGTTCGCCAGCAGAATCGTTGCACAACTGCAGATTGCCTGGAAGAACGACGCAGCGGCTGTCTGCCCAATCGGTGCCGTGGATTGAATTGCCATATAAATATAAGTATCAAAGGTAGAAGCCGTTGTATATAATGAAGCCGGAAGCTGACCGGTTACTTGGTAAAACAGTCCAAAATCTGAGTTAAAAATCTTGCCGCAGTCCAGAATCAGCATCATAATAAAGACAGGCTTAATTGCCGGAAGCGTGATATGCCTTGCCTGCTGTGCCTTTGTCGCGCCGTCCATCACTGCCGCTTCATAGAGCGAAGGGTCAATACCAGTAATACTTGCAAGGTATATTACCATTCCATAACCCATTCCTTTCCACGTATTAAGGAATATCAGAATAAAGGGCCAATACTTGCTTTCCTGATACCACATAATGCGCTCGCCGCCTAATGCTGTAATAATGCCATTAATATAACCGCGCTCCGGCGTTAACAGTGCATAAACAAAGTAGCTGACAACAACCCATGACATAAAGTACGGCAAAAACATCATTGTCTGGTATACTTTCGATCCTCTTTTGTTGCGCATACTGCTTAACATTAATGCGCCTCCGACTGCAACGCTTGCACTAATAATAATGAAAGCAATATTGTAGAGAATCGTGTTGCGCAGCAGCATTGTAAACGAATTGGATGTAAAGAAATATTTGAAATTTCCAAATCCCGCCCAGTCACTGTGCAGCAGGTTGTAGATAAATCCATGTCCGCCCGGCTGCAGCTTGTAATTCTTAAATGCAATAATAATGCCGAACATTGGCAGATAGGAAAATATCAAAAACCATAGCAGCGTTGGCAGCGACAAAATAAAAAGTTCCGTATCGTCGCGCGACCATCGTTTCCACCAAGGTTTCCCATGACGTATCCTCCCCTCGTTATTCGTTTTTTGAATACCCATTTGTTTTCCCTCCTTATTTATTTTTGTTAACATCATATTAACATTAATAAATATATATGTCAATTAAATTTAGCATTTTCATCACTATATATAACTTTAATAGGCTAATTTTATTAATTTTTACATATTAAAATTGTTTTGAGCCTTTATTTTCTTAAAATATTAGTTAACAAATGTAAATATTGTGCATCTGATGCAGCTAAACGTCAAATCGTTTGCCGTTCAATATAATAAATTGCAAACGATTTCCTTTCTAGTATACCGTTTCTTTAATCCTCGTATACAAAGTTTTTGATATTTGTATCAATGCAAGGCGGAAAAAGGAGGTAATGCGGTGGCATCGTTAACTGACGACAACATAAGGACTGTTCCAGTCTTTTGCAATGATGCAAATAGCGAGTGCTTGGTATATAAGGAATGAAAAAACGGTGTACCAGGTGTATACACACCTCTAAATAAAGCCTCTAACATTTAATATTACAGTTTATACTTTCAAAACATTTTATTAACATTTGTAAACTAATGATTGTATTTCTTTCCCTCCTATGCTATAATTACGACAGAATAAACAACAATCCAGGAATTATAAACCTACAGGAATGAGGAATCATTTTATGGAAAAAATTACGATGAAAGATATCGCAGATGCCCTCAACATCTCCCGCGTCACCGTGAGCAAGGCATTTAACAACCAAGCCGGCGTTTCTGATACTTTGCGGGAGCTTATCCTTGCGAAAGCAAAAGAACTGGGATATGCCAAACTTCCCTATCAGGCAATTGAGCAGCTTCAGCAGGAACAGCCGCAGCAAAATCAACGCACTGTTTCTTTAATTGTATCAAGACCAGATTCTGCTTTTTTTTGGACAAATATTATTCACCGCATGGCACAGGAACTTTCCAATTATAATATTAACTTAATGTATACTTATGTCCCCTCCGTTTACACAAACTCCTTTAACCTGCCCTCCATTTTGCTAAATGGCGGCGTGGATGGCGTTATTGTGCTGAATGTCTACGATCCGCAAATCTTAACAATGGTAAATGAACTTTCTCTGCCGAAAGTATTTCTTGATACCGTTCCTGATCTTTCGTTTCCGCAGTTAAACGGTGACCTGATGTTAATTGAGGGCTTTTGCAGCGAAATGGATATTACAGATATGCTTGTGCGAGAAGGGCACAAAGAAATTGGTTTTCTCGGCGATATCAACTATGCCTTAACCAACTTAGAACGCTACCGTGGCTACTGTGCCAGTATGGAAAAAAACGGACTGATCGTTCAACCGCAGAACTGCCTTACCGGAAGTATTGATATTTTTTCTTATGGGAAAGAATTAAATACGTTTTTAGATGGGCTGAAAAACTGGCCGACTGCCTTTGTCTGTGTCAGTGATTTCGTAGCGCATTTTGTACAGATGTATATAGAAAATAATCCCCAACGTATTCCGCATCCCGTGGTATTAACAGGATTCGACAATACCGGAGAATATACCAATGTTGCTGGACGGATTCCCACCGCCAATGTTCCCACAGGGCTTCTTGGAAAACGGCTTGCCCTGCAGCTTCTGTTCCGCACCGAACATCGGGACGCGCCTTATGAACTGACGTTTTTGCGACCGACGATAATTATTCCGCATTGTCGGGAATAGGCAACAAGGGATGTCGGGAAAGAATATTCCAAGAAAACTTCATTTTCTGACACCCCTCTGTCTAAACTTGTACTATCACATTATCTATCGCTGTTTGCGATACTGCCTATAATAATATACTCCCCCCGCAATATCTGCCAAAATCCACCCAATTGGCACGGACATCCAGATACCCGTTACGCCGATCGGCTCTATTGCAGAAAGTATATATGCCAGCGCCACGCGGGTTCCTAAAGAAATCACGGTTAACACTACGGAAATCAGCGGTTTATTGACTGCACGAAAATAGCCATAAAATAAAAACAACAGCCCAATTCCGAAATAAAACGACGCTTCGATCCGCAGATACCCTACACCGACCGCAATCGCTTTCACACTTGTTTCCTCCAGAAAAATAGACATTAACTGCCTCGCAAATATAACAACCAGCAGCGAAATCACAAGGCAGAACACGAATGCGCCCAACACAGCCGACCGCATTCCTTTGCGAATTCGTTCCTGTTTTCCAGCGCCAAAATTCTGCGCCACATAGGTTGAGAAGGCATTGCCGAAATCCTGCACTGGCGCATAAGCAAACGAATCAATT
Source organism: Lachnospiraceae bacterium (assembly GCA_009774395.1). Lineage (GTDB taxonomy): Bacteria > Bacillota > Clostridia > Lachnospirales > Lachnospiraceae > COE1. The sequence goes on along the minus strand of VSNQ01000132.1, from coordinate 3,989 downwards.
TTGACTGCTGCCGCAAATGCTGCCATCACAACTGCACCAAAGCTATTGACAAGTCCCTGCACCATTAAGATTCCAAAATTCATAATTGACTGCTGCAGACAGGTCAGCGACGAAAGTCCGGCAAGCTCCTTTAAAATCGTTTTATCCCAGAGGCGGTTTTGTTTCTGTACCCGAAGCTGCGGATATTTTAGGAAATAATAGCAGACAATCCCGACACCTGCCATATACTGCGATAGAACGGTTGCCGCCGCTGCACCGCCGACACCCCAAGAAAAACTGCGGATAAACAACAAATCCAAACAAATATTCAGTACTGCAGACACGCCAAGAAATGCCAGTGGTACTATGGAATTACCGACGGCACGCAGCAGATTTGCTATAAAGTTGTAGAGAAATACCGCTGGAATACCTGCAAAAATCCACAGCAGATACGTGCGCATCAAAGGAATTACTTCCGACGGAACACGCAAAAACAACAATATTTTTTCTACACCTGCATAAACAAAAATATTAAGAACCATCGCTGCTGCACCAATCAGCAGAAATGCCATAAAAATCCCCTGTTCGAGCCTGTCAAAATCCTTTTTACCAAACTGCATAGAAAAAAAGGCGCTACTGCCCATACAAAGCCCCAATAATATTGAAGTAACAAACACCATTAATGTATACGAAGAACCCACTGCTGCCAATGCGTGCTCCCCCAGAATCCGTCCGACAATCAATGTATCCGCAATATTATACAACTGCTGCAACAGATTCCCGACCATAATTGGAAACGCAAATTTCAGCAGATTTTTCATAATATTCCCTTGTGTTAAATCGCAGTTCATTTTTATACTCCCTGCGTGCTTTGCACGCATATCAATCAATGGAGCTGTCACAATAAGCTTTGATATGCAACAGCCCCTGTCCCCTCCGCCTATCAACTACATCATACCCAAAAACATAAGAAAATGCAATTACAAAATTTCCTCTTTTTCACAGCAGTTTTGTGTGCTATAATATGTTCCATTATAGTTGATACTGCTTAAGAACTGTCAATAAATAACGCATCCATTTGACTTGTCTAATTGACTTGTCTAATCGACTTGTCTAAATGTCCATCTGCAGCATCCGATAATCTTGACGAAGCCCGCTACGCCTGCGATTATCTTCTTTGCAGCTAAACATTGATACCGCGTCAAATTAACAAGTTATTTATTTACAATCCCTTAACAGTCATAATTTCCAAGTAACCTGGCTACATAACGCCAGCCATATACGTTTAACCAGTGCAGTACGGTAAATTCCGGCATTATGTAGTATAAAATTTATTGCCTGCACAAGAAAGGAGTTCCCTATGAAACCGAAAAATATTGGTATGCGTCTGCTCAAGAAAGGCAAAACCGGACTTTTGCATTCCATATTCAGCCGTCTTGGCATTATTCTGTTAATGCTGCTGCTTCAGATTGGATTTTTATTAAGTGCCTTTGAATGGTTTGGTAACTTTCTCCCTCATATCTTCATTTTTGTGATTATATTTATGATTGGAATGATTTTCTACCTAATCAACTGCGATATGAATCCCTCTGCCAAAATTACATGGTTGATTCTTATTATGACGGCGCCGCTGCTTGGCGTGTTTCTTCTGTGGTTTACGCAGGCAGATATCGGACACCGCGCACTAAAAGAACGCCTGAACTTCTTAGTAAAAGACACCAAAAACCTTCTGCCCCAGAATGAGGATGTTTTCGAGCAGTTAAAGGAAATCGACGACGGCACAGATGCATTGGTAAACTATGTTAACCGTTCCGGCTGCTTTCCGATTTTCCCAAACACTGAAGTGACCTTTTTTCCAGTAGGAGAAGATAAATTCGCTGCAATGCTTAAAGAACTCGAGAAGGCAAAACACTATATTTTTATGGAATACTTTATTGTGGAAGAAGGCAATATGTGGGGACAGATTCTTGAAATCCTTGCCCAGAAAGCAGCAGAAGGCGTAGAAGTACGTGTTATGTACGACGGAATGTGTGAATTTTCACTGCTATCACACGACTACCCCAAGCGCCTGCAAAAATTAGGCATTCAGTGCAAAATGTTTTCACCTGTTACACCGTTTATTTCAACGCACTACAACTACCGCGATCACCGCAAAATCTTAGTGATTGACGGCCACACAGCGTTTAACGGCGGGGTCAATCTTGCTGACGAGTACATTAACGAGGTACAGCGGTTCGGTCATTGGAAGGATACGGCGGTTATGCTTAAAGGCGAAGCAGTCCAAAGCTTTACACTGATGTTTCTGCAGATGTGGAATATTGATGTCAAAAACTGTGAATACCTAAAATATATTGTGCCATCCGCTAACATAAGCAGACAAACAAACGGCTTTGTAATGCCCTATGGCGACTGCCCTCTCGACAATGAAAAAGTGGGAAAAATGGTCTATATGGATATTTTAAACCGTGCACGGGATTATGTACATATTATTACGCCGTATCTTATCCTTGACGGTGAAATGGAAACGGCACTGAAATTTGCTGCCCAGCGCGGCGTAGAAGTTGCGCTGATTCTCCCAGGCATTCCTGATAAAAAGACTGCTTTCGCGCTTGCCAAAACACACTATGTTTCCCTTTTGGAAGCAGGCGTCCATATTTACGAATATTCACCTGGCTTTGTTCACGCGAAAGTATTTGTCAGCGATAACAAAAAAGCGGTTATCGGCACTATTAATCTTGATTACCGCAGTCTGTACCACCATTTTGAATGTGCTACTTATCTATACCAAACTGACTGCATCTATGATATCGAAGCCGATTATCAAAAGACTCTATCACAGTGCAGAACGGTAACAATGGACACTGTTAAACGTGAAAAATGGACATATAAAGCAGCTGGTGCACTTTTAAAGATTGTTGCGCCGCTCATGTAATACATTGTATTGCGACACAAATATTTTATTATCCCATTACGTAGCACAGAAAAACTGACGCCATTTACTTTTATGCAAATACCGAACAATATCTGTGTAACCATATTTTGCCGCCCATCTGACAATTCTATGATCGCACGCTGCAATATCCGCGCCATGTCTATGCAGATACTTTACCATTGCCAGGTATCCGCCAGCCACCGCACGGCATATTGCCTCATTTCCGTGCGCTGTGATATCTGCGCCATTTTCATGTAGATACTTTACGACTTCCAGATAACCGCCAGCCGCTGCCCAACGTACCGCAAAATTATCAAATGCCGTAATATCCGCGCCATTTTTATGCAAATATTTCACCACCTCCAAATGACCATTCTTCGCTGCCCAGCGCACAGGAAATTGACTGCGTGCTGTAATATCTGCACCATTTTCATATAAATATTTTATTACATCCAAATATCCCTTCTGTGCAGCATAGCAGATTGCCAAAGGTTTCTGTCCAGATATTGGTGCGCCGTTCTTCATAAGAAACTCCCATGCGGCTGACTGGTTTAGTGGCAAAACCCGATCAATATTCAGCCGATATGCATGAAATCCGTGTGCATCAACATAGATCTTTTCATTGTTTGGCACGGTCACGATTGCTAATTTTTCACCGTAATCCAAATAACAGCCAATATCCTGCACTGTAGAAAAATGTAGTCCTTTTTCACTACAAGAATGATTTACTTCTTCATTTACTCCTATTTGATACCGAAATCCTTTCATTATCATATTTTGTGAAAGTATTTTGCAAAGCGCAATGCCACGCAAATCTTCTCCTTTGAGAACCGTTCCCTGCCGCCATTTTGCATCTGTCATATTTGTATACTCCTACTACTTATTCCATTAAAAAACCTGCTCAGAAATGATATGATATCTTTATATTATACTCATAAACTCAAATTAATGCGTTATTTATTGACAGTTCCTTAATATAACAATCTGCACACAACCACACAGCAAATCCTTTTGCCGTATAGTATAAAATATAGGTTGTGCAGAAAGGAAAAAATCTTAATATTTGTCAGTATAATAT
>VSNQ01000131.1 GCA_009774395.1 Lachnospiraceae bacterium | reverse complement strand
CCTTATAACTTACGTTTTCTTTCATATTACTTAGAGCATACTTACAACACTGAATCACCAGAGCATTAACAGATATTTTATTTTGCTGCGCAACTATCTCAATTTCTTCTAAAAATTGTTTCTCAAATCGAAAAGTTTTGTTAATAAATACGGGTTTTTCAACTTCAAACATATGTAATCACCTCATGCTTCTATTATACTCTGTTTTACAGATTCTTGAAACACGCTAAAAATACCTCTATTTTTTACACGGCTTTTTGCATTTATAAATTCGTGTGTAATTGAGTTGAAGAATTTTTTCTCAACTTAACACTAAACCAATACATCATTCTTATGATTTATTTCATTACGTACACATGGATGATTTACACATAAAAAAAGACCTCAGCCCCCTTTCCTATTAAGCGCCAAGGTCTTTTTTCCTATTTATATTTTCCGTTCCCTATTATTCTATCCTTATCCTACACGCCAACACTGGATGCAATAATCTCTAAGCTGCCTTGAATATGCACATTGCCAAATCCATTAGGCAGAATAAAGTGATCGCCTTTTTGAATTAACTGTCCGTTGATTAAACCATCACCTTCTACAACACTCATAATCAAAAATGGATACGCTTGTACAAAATCCATTTCCTTATCAATATCCAACTTCCAAACACGATAGTAACCGCATGACATCAGTAAATTCATCGCATTTTTTTCACCCTGTGCGACACTTATCACACTGTCTTTTACAGATTTTGCAGGTACTGTTATCACATCCAGACTTTTCTCAATATGTAGTTCACGTGGTTTTCCATCGGTTAGGCGGTTATAATCGTATACCCGATATGTTATATCTGAATTTTGCTGTGTTTCAAGAATTTCAATGCCACCCTTAATCGCATGAACTGTTCCTGGATCAATCTGAATAAAATCACCTTTTTTTACTGGAACTTCGCGCAAGAAATCTTCCCATCTGCCATTTTGAATCATATCCGTAAGCTCTGCTTTGTCTTTGGCATTGTGCCCGATTACTAATGTTGCACCTTCTGGTGCATCCAAAATATACCAGCATTCCGTTTTACCAAAAGAACCATTTTCATTTGCCCCTGCGTAAGTATCATCTGGATGCACTTGTATACTTAAATCATCTTTTGCATCAATAATTTTAATTAAAAGCGGGAACCTGTCCCCCCCGACATTTCCAAAAATTTCTGGTTCTTCTGTCCACAATTGGCTTAATGTCTTTCCAGCATAAGTACCCTCTTTTATCGTACAGTCCCCGTTGGGATGTGCACTAACAGCCCAACACTCTCCTGTGTTATCTCCAGGAATCTCATAATTCCACTTGGTCGCCAGTTTATTTCCGCCCCAAATCATCTGCTTAAATACCGGCTTCATAAATAAAATTTCCTGTTTACCTGTCTTATTCACGCTTAAAATACCTCCATTCGTTTCCATCACTTTTTGATACCAATATGCAGAATCTTTTACAATCCGCTTTTGCGTTGCATAATCTACATATACGAGTCCAAACCGTTCACTGTAGCCCTTATCCCACTCAAAGTTATCAAGAAATGTCCATAGGAAATAGCCCCTGACATCAACACCCTCATCACACGCTTTTTGCAGGCTGGACAAGTATTTATCCAGAAAATCAATCCGATTGCTGTCATGCACGCAGCCATCTGACGCAATTTGATCATGACATCCCATACCATTTTCTGTTATATAAATTGGCACCTGATAACGCTCATGCAGAAACTTGACACCCCAGTACAAACATTCTGGTGTCACTGGCCAATTTGTACCTGTTTTGGGAAATCCTGCCGGTCTGCCGACGTACTCCGGCTTCCCATCAGCATCCTTGCGAATATAGTATCCATTGTATATATTTTGCCCCATAAAGTCAATTGGCTGGTGAATCAGTTCCATATCAGCCTCTGTAATTTCAGGCAGGTAATCTTTAAATTTGTCAAGTCCTTCCTTGGGATAATGCCCCAGAAAAACAGGATCGGCAAACCACGCTACATTCCATGTCCAATTTTCTATTGGCTGATCAAATCCAAAATATACACTCTTTGCCGCTTCAATATCCTCCGGAGCGTTCGTATATGGATATGCCACACCACAAGTTGGTGCATAACCAATCTTCAACGGCTGTTTTGCATATTTGCGAAGCTGTTTTACCGCCATTCCATGTGCACGCAGCGCATTGTGTGCAATCTGGAAAACCTTTGCCGGTTCTAATTTTAACCCAGGTGCATGAACACCATTTAGATATCCAAGCCCTACAAAACACTGTGGTTCATTCAAAGTAAAAATATATTCAGCTAAGTCAGAGAAATTTTCCGCAACAATCCTGGCATACTCTCCAAACCATTCAATAATATTTTCATTTAACCACCCACCTTGCTCTTGCAGCTTTTGCGGCAGTTCCCAGTGATACATGGTAACATATGGCACAATCTCATTCTCTTTCATCGTTTGAATCATATCACGGTACAACGCAACCGCTTTTTCGTTGACACGCCCCGTTCCTTCCGGCATCAGCCGCGCCCAGCTTAAGGAAAAGCGGTATGCCTTTACGCCAAGCAGCCGCATCATTGCGATATCCTCTTTATAACGGTGAATGTGATCACAAGCCACATCCCCGTTTTGATTGTCGTACACTCTGCCCTCTTTCGCAAAAACATCCCAAATGCATTCGCCTGCGCCATCTTCTTTATCGCGTCCTTCTATTTGATATGCACTGCTTGCTACTCCCCATACAAAATCCTTTGGATACATAAAAACCTCCATTTAACTTTCTAATATTGTCTGTTTAATATATTTTATCAATACCTCTGCTGCCTGTTTATGACATAAAGCCCCCGGATGATATCTAGAACCGACATTCGTGTCATCTGTATTGGGAAGCTGTAGATATGAAACATTTCTATCACCAGTTTCTGCAATATACTCCGAAATTGCATTACAAATATCTAGCTGCAATGGTACCCCTAACATTCCGTAACACCAGATAACAGCCGCCTTAGGATTACATTCCCGCAGCATATGCAAAAAATTCTTTACAGCATTCTGTATTTTTTTTATATCGTCCCGATTAAGAGAACCATCCGCATTTTTGCGCATTTGATTGCGCTCGCCTGTCTGCTCGTCCGACCACTCTGGCTGTTCAAAAGAACCTGCGTCATTTGTTCCTAAATTTACAACGACAATATCTGGCTGCCACGTTTCAAAACGATGCGGCTGTTTTCCTCCAAGCTGTTCATTTTTCTCCCCTGAAATCAAACTGCACACTTCACGATAATAATTGGGAATGGCACATCGTGGATTATTGTCCCAAGCATTGTGTATCCCCCATCCGCTCTGTGAAAATACACGATACTCCGCATCCAATTCCTTTGCTGTTAAATAGGCGTAATCACGCAAAGCAGAAAAAAACATTGGTATCCAGTCTTCTTCCTGTTTTGCCCCAAACAACCCTTCTCCAGATGTTATGCTGTCGCCGATAAACTCTATTTTCAGCGCCTTCTCTTCCACAGGATACATCTTGCCATCAAACCGCAGCGCATGGATATGAATAAATGAATTTTCATCGTCACTCATTGCCTGTAAATCCTTGAAAAACCGTACATTTTTTATCTTATCTGCACTCATTCCCCGAAACAAAGGCACCCAATACCTGCCTTTTGGCAGCATCTGTCTGCCAACCCAATCGCCATTAATTGTATAACTAAACCACGGCTCAAATAGATTATATGTAACCTCCACTTCTACGGAAAGCTCTGTTCCTGAAACATTGCATTCAAATCCGCTTGCTGTCCAAAACAGCGTTAATGGTTCACGGCACTCTGTTGTCCTTCCGTGTACCTTTAAATCCGACAGTTCCTTTAACTGCACAATCCGCACCTGATCTGTCATTGATTCATCACGCTTCCTTCCCCAATTTTCTTTAAACAATAATATTTATAAGTATCCATTTGCATTTTTTGTTATGCCCACAAACAGATCATTTATGAGTATAACAAAGGCAGACGTAGATACATTATTTATCCACTTCTGCCCTTGTGAACGTGTGCGGCTTTCGCTAGATATTTCCGCAACACACTGCTATCTCCTGCCAATCTCCTTATCAGATTCTGTAAGCTTGCTATTATTCTTAATATAATCCACAATATCATCCACTTCTGTAAACGCAAGTCCAACATAACTGTCTGCTGCTCCATAATATACTGCGATTCTTCCGGTTTCAGAATCATGGATTGTTGCACATGGGAAGCATACATTCGGTACAAAGCCTCTTTCCTCATACCACTCCTCTGGTGTTAAAAGGAAGTTCTGGCAGCGATATTTTACAATCGAAGGATTGTCAATATCCAATATTGCACCGCCAATAGAGTATACGAGTCCATTACAAGTACCTGTTACGCCGTGATAGAACAACAGCCATCCTTCACTGGTTTCAATCGGAGCAGCACCACCGCCAATTTTAACAGACTGCCACCATTCATTGCCCTTGCCCATAACATGTCTATGCTTGCCCCAATAAACCAAATCAGGACTCTCACTAATAAAGATATCACCAAACGGCGTATGTCCGCTGTCAGAAGGCCGGCTGAACATTACGAAATTACCATTGATTTTGCGCGGGAATAGTACCGCATTTCTATTAAATGGAAGGAACGGATTTTCAATTCTTGTAAATGTCTTAAAATCTGTAGTCTTTGCCATTCCAATTGCTGCGCCGTAGAAATCACCGCACCAAATAATATAATACGTATCCTCAACCTTTACCAAACGAGGATCATATGCATATACCGGCATAAACGGCTTACCTTCCTCGTCTACAAAGTTAATTTTGTTCTCGTCAAAATCCCAGTGAATTGCGTCTTTGCTGCGTCCCATATAAATATAAGGAATTCCGTTAGTCTGCTCTCCACGAAATACACCGATAAACTCGTCACCGTAAGGCATAACTGCACTATTAAAAATCCGCGCTACGCCTTTTACGGGATTCCTGCCGATAATCGGATTCTCTGTATATCTCCAAATAGGCGCATCCTTTAATCCTTCTGGTCTTTCCTGCCAAGGCATATTTGGCACTGCTGGGCTAATCATTTTTACTTTGCTCATTATTCAATCCTCCATAAATTATAATAGTAAATATCGTCGAAATAAAAATCTTATATTAAAATCTACTTATCAAACTTCAATATAAAATTTTATTTATTTCTTCCTGATGCAATTATAGAAACCAAGTAGAATGGTACTTTATCCTCCTTGTGCGTTTCTATTAATTCAATTTCCACGGTGTGTGTCCCAAAAGGTAAATGTTCTGCTAATGTTTCCAAATGCAGGCTGTCGCCCCATGTTTCTTCGAAATTTCCATCTAAAATCACTGCCTGCTCCTGATTGCCGTCCACCACTGCTCGAGCAATCGGTGTCGGCTTGTCCACTGTTTTGCGGTACTGTATCCCAATACAAGTCCCTTCAACAGCAAAACAAATCTTTGCTCCTTCTTTGTCTGCGGTCCAGCCGCACCGGAAAATTTCACGAATATCATTTTGCGGCGTATTATCCGCTGTAAAACCATTATTCTGCGTTAAAATTCCCTGACAATTATGGTTGCGGTACCGAACAGAGTTTTCATAGGCATTTTGTGTAATCGGTGTAATGTCACCCAGCGCCTTATCTGCCTTCTCTATATCAGAATCCGCCCCCATTTCTTTATAAATATCCGTAAGGAAATCCGTAATCACATCTGCCATAAAACCATGTCCAAGATCATTGGGATGCAGATCATCCTCTGTAATATCACGGCTTGTCATTGTGCCGTCGAGAACCTTTGCATAAATCGTTGGTTTCATTCCAACACATGGAATCCCATACGCTTCTCCAACTTTCACATGCTGTGCCTGCGCATTTATCCCATCGTCATACCGTACACTGTTTACAATCAGGATAGCAGGATTCGTCTTGCTGCCATAAATTTTCCTGATTAGCCCCTCGTAGGTTTCTAAAAAGTGCGGATTGTCGTCATCATTCACGCTAAATTCTACCACGGTAAAATCAATATCTTTTGAAAGCAAATCACTATCTGCCCGTGCTACGCCAAACTGTGATGTTGTTCCGCCAATTCCTGCATTTACATATGTAATGTTTGATTGCGGGAATGTATTACACCACCATTGATAGACCAAATAGGCATAGCAGGTTTTTGGTGTAGAGGACAGGCAGCCCTGTGTAATGGAACCGCCCAAAAAACCAACGGTAATGTCTTCCCCTGCCATCGCCTTTTTCATCACTCTCTCAATTCGACAAAAATTTCCTTTATTCAATACCCCTTTTTTTAATTCGATTCCATAATCCAAAGCTTTCACAATTGCACCTGCCCTCATCATACTTTAATTAAGTATAGGAAAATTTTCCCCTACTCTGTGCGCCCCATATGCTGCCTTAACGGCATGTTTCCGCAGCATGAGGCTGTAACTCTATTTCTGCATAAATGCAAGATTTTTCTTAATAAATTCACAGCGCTGCTCCACGCACTTTACGGAACGCAGCGGATCGGTTGGTGTGTTGAACACATAATCTACCAGCTTCTCCACCGTTGTCGTTGCCACATGAAGCCTTGTATCGCTTGACGCATAATAAATATACACGTCCCCGTTCTCTCTTGCAATCGCGCCGTTTGTAAAAATAACATTGGAAACATCACCCACACGCTCGCCGCCAAGCGGTGCAATTAAAAATCCATTTGGTTCTGCAATAACCTTTGTCGGATCGTCTAATGCGGTTGCAAACGCATATACAACGTAACGCAATCCTGCTGCTGTATTACGCACACCATGTGCTATATGAATCCAACCTTTATCTGTCTTAATCGGAACTGCACCTGCACCATTCTTTGCCTCTGTAATCGTATGATATTTCCGTTTACTGGTGATAATCTCCTCGTCGATCACCGCGTGGGTAATATCATCGCAAAGTCCAAAGCCAACACCACCGCCGCTGCCAGTATCAATAAAATCATCCATGGGTCTGGTATAGAAAGCATATTTGCCATTTACAAACTCCGGATGCAGCACAACATTTCTCTGCTGTGGGGAATTGAGTGTCTTTAAATTGTCCAAGCGCTCCCATGTTTTTAAATCCTTTGTGCGCACAATACCAGCCGCTGCTACAGCCGCTGAAAGGTCATTGACGCTGGTATCCTTACTCTCGGAACAGAATACGCCGTAAATATAACCATCCTCATGCTTTGTCAAGCGCATATCGTAAACATTCGTTTCCTCTGGGCAAATATCCTCCAATAAAATCGGATAATCCCAAAACCGAAAACCGTCAATTCCATTGTCGCTCTCTGCTACCCCGAAGAAAGATTTTCTATCATTTCCCTCAATCCTTGCAACAAGATAGAATTTTCCATTTAATTCAATTGCACCAGCATTAAATACTGCATTAACACCAAGACGCTCCATAAAGAACGGATTAGTTTGCGGATTCATATCATATTTCCAAAAAGGCGGGATATGGTCACGTGTCAGAACTGGATATTCATAACGATCATAAATCCCATTATAAAAATCGCTTTTTACATTTTTGCGGCTGACTATTTCCTCATACCGCTTTGTTACTTTCGCACAATTTTCCTCAAAAATATTATTCGCCATATTATTCCCCTATTCTTTTTATTACTTCAAAACACATTCTGCCATTATGATATGGGCATTTCCAAGGCTCCAAGATCGGTTTAGCGCTGTCAGGCGTACCGTCTGCCTGAACACGCCAATACCATTCTCTGCCCTGTACATACCCATCACGCATATCAATAAGATGCTTTTTAATAAACGCCCAAATATTCTGTGCTGCTTCAAGGTATTCTTTCCTGCCGCTCTTTTCATAGCCATTTAGAAATCCGACGATTGTTTCTGCCTGTACCCACCAGATACGCCACGCGTCAACAACACCTTTCTCACACTCATTTGCAAGAGAGTTTCCGTTAAAAGCGACCTTATAAATCTGGTTTGTTAAATCCATTGTAATCGGCGTCATTTTCTGTCTGTAGACTTCATCCCCCAATACATCTACACCACGGTCAACCAACCACGCCGTTTCAATATCATGTCCATACGAATGCAGGTCAATTATCGGGTTCCATTCCTTGTCAAAAAATACCTCCTGACGATGCAGTTTTGGATTGTAGACTTTCTCTGCAATCAAATCCAACATCCACTTGATTTTCTCTGCAACTTTTTCATTGTGATCAACACGATAAAGCTCTGTGTATGCCTCAAAAACATGCAGAAGGGTATTCATTGTCTTATCCGCCATTACACCGTTCTCAGAAAGCTTCTCATTATCAATCTCGTGAAACGCCTTATCAAATGCCTCCTTATAACCAAGTTCGTCACGCATCTTTCCTTCTATCATATCATACAGACAATATGCCATGTCAAGTGCCTCTTTATCCTTACTCGCCTCAAAATAAGAAGAAAGCGCATAAATTGAAAATGCCTGATTGTATGTATGTTTCAAAGTTTCCTCCGGCGTACCATCATACTTTACCGACCAGAATACGCCGCCGTTTTCCTTGTCCCAGCAGGCATTTTTTAAAAATTCGAATCCATGTTTTGCCTCCTCCAAAAGACTCTCATCCTTTAACAGCGTATAGGCATTGGCAAAAAACCATGTAATCCGGCTGTTTAGAATACAGCCTTTTACAGCCTGCTTGTCCAACTTTAAATCATATCCAAGCCAGCCATAATAACCGCCGTGCTCATTATCGCGCATACTTTTCCAAAAGGGAATAATATCTTGTGTAAGATGCTGTTTAATCTCCGACTTCATCTTGTAAGCCTGCCTTTCCAAATCAAACAATAAATTTATTATATACCAATATCCGCCCCACGGCAGCAAATCCTGCCACCATGGAGCGGCTTTTATTTGTTTCCTGATTTCTTACTGTGATTTAACCCTTAACAGCACCTGCTGTCAAACCAGAATAAATCTGTTTCTGGAACGCAAGGAAAATAACCAGTGCTGGGATTAAGCTAATAATAACACCTGCACAAATTAAATTGTACTGGCTGCCCAATGGACCAGTAAATGTATACAGTGAAATTGCAACGGTCTTTAGGTCTTTGTCAATCAAATAAAGCTGCGCACTATAGTATTCGTTGTAAACGCCTACCCCTTTTAATATCATACACGTTACAATTGCCGGTTTCAAGAGCGGAAACAATATTTTAAAGAAAATTGTAAAGTAACTTGCCCCGTCCATATATGCCGATTCATCCAGCGACACCGAAATATTTTCAAAGAACTGAATAAAGATGTAAATGGAGATAACATCTGTACCCATCATCAGGATAATGTAACCATACAAATGGTCGATAAACCCAATCGTATACATCAACTGGTATGTTGAAATCTGCATAGCAATGCCTGGAAGCAATGTTGCAAACAGGAATAAACTACGAATCAATCCATTGCCCGGAAACTTAAAGCGGTTCAATACATAAGCAATCATAGAACCAACCAGAACAGACCCAATTACTACGAAAAATACGATAACTGCAGAATTGATAAATGCCCTGCCCATATTCGCCCTGCGAAACGCGTCAATAAAGTTATCAAAATTCAGCCAGCTCTCTGGCGGCGTCATAACATTTGTATTCTGGTATTCCGTTTCCGTTTTAAATGCGGTAATAATACAAGATACCACCGGAAGCAGAGCAATAAATGAGAAAAATACCATTGAAAAATACTTAATAAATATCCACAGATATTTTTTTACTGCCTCAACAACTGTCATAGCTGCATTACCCCCTTCCCTTTGCCAGTTTCTTTTCACGTCTTGCTGATGCGCCCTTATCCTCATCTTCTGCATTCTTAAATACATACTTAAAGAACAGCTTCTGCAAAATCGTTGCCGCAAAAATAATCATCAACAGCACAATTGCCATTGCGGATGCCAAACCAACCTTCTGACTTGTATGTGCGATTTCATGCATCTTGATAAAGTATGTTGCTGTACCATTTCCACCACCAGACATAATAACGAATGGAGGTTCGAATGCGCTTAATGAACCTGTGATAGACATAATTAAATTTAACATTACAATTGTCTTAATACTTGGAAGCATAATATATTTGAACTGCTGCCACTTGTTTGCGCCGTCAAGTTCGGCTGCTTCATAAAGAGATGCATCCACGGACATCATTGCACCAACAAACAGCACCATATTTTGCCCAAAATATTTCCATACACTCGTTGCCACCAGCGAAAAGTTGTTAATACTGGTATCTTTTAACCAATATGGCAGATTCTCTAAATCAAACCCAATCCACTGCAACACGGTATCTAATACGAAACCTCTGGTATAAAAGAATTTAAAAATAAAACCAATTGCAATACCATTGATTAGATACGGGAAAAACATACAGCCTTTAAAGAAGTTTCCGCCTTTAATTCCAAAGCAGAATACTGTTGCCAGATAAAGCGCTAATGCGAGCTGTATTACTGCACCGCCCATATAGTAGAGCGACAGCCACAAGGCACGGAAACAGTCATCTCTTTTAAAAACATCCAGATAATTATCAAAACCTACAAACTTTCGTACTTTGATATAATTTCTGTCATAAAAACTAAATTTGAACATTTCCGCAAACGGATAATAAGTAAATGTAAACAAAAGCACTAAAGGAATCAAGGAAAACAGGATAATTACAATTGCCTGCTGCCCATTCCTGCTTCGCAGCCACTTACTGAAATTGAACGGAGTCTTTGACTTAGCTGTTGCTGCTGCCATAAAGCATCTCCTCCTTTTCTTCTAAAATCGTCGAGGTTATTTTGTTCCACTTTTTTTGGAATGATTGGCTTGCAAGCCAAAGACCTGCAAGCCAATCATGCGCAATACCATGATAAAAATAAGAGCTGAGTTGTTCTTATTAGTATGTTACATCTACGCCAAGAGCCGACTGTGCATCATTCCACTTCTGTGTCCACTCTGCCATAATATCATCATATGCTTTACCTGCTGCCGCTGCTTCAACAATACCCATAACTCTTGAGTCACCACCATTATTGAAGTTTAATTCTGATTCAGCGTTCATCTGATTCATTAAATCCGCCTCATCTTCTGGTGAAGGTGCGTTGGTAACAATATTTACATTATCAAATACGAAAGATGTAGGTGCTGTTTTAGAGATAGGATATCCTCCTTCTAAATCACACCAGCCAGATTCTTCTACCATCCACTTTACAAATACCATTGCAGCAGTCTTATTTTCGTCACTAGAATTTACATTGATACCATAACCATAGTCAGGACCTGCTGTTGCGTATTGCTGACCATTCACAGAAATAGGAAACGGCATATAACCGATATCATCTGGCTTGTCACCAGCAGCTTTCATCTGTGCAATCGCCCATGAACCTAATACCATTGTGCCGATTTCACCTCTGTTAATCATACCTTTACAGCCTTCCCAGTCTGTTGTGGTATAATCGTCCTCAATTAAGCCGTTTGCAACTGCATCATATAGAATCTTGTACAATGCATATGCACCTGTGCCATCTCCATTATCCTTAAACGGCTCTGCCATATGTGTAAACTTGTTGTTTAACCATTCTTCATCACCTGTTGTAATCGCGCCGAGCAATGCATCCCACTGTCCGCCCATTGTCCACTGTGCTGCATAGTTTGTGTAAAGAGGAATTGCATCGGTATTGTCCTTAATTTTCTGCAATGCTTTGATAAACTCATCCGGAGTCTTAGGAAGTTCTGTAATACCTGCTGCCTCAAATACTGCCTTGTTGTAAAGAAGTCCCTGTGCATTACCCATATATCCGATGCCATAGCAGTTGCCTTCAAATCTCCAGTTATCAGCAAAGTTAATAAATTCTGACATTTCGTCTACCGTTCCAAAAGGCACGAAATAGGTTGGCAAATCTACCATATCAACGGTAGGGATAAACATAATGTCACCCCAATCACCTGTCGGAAGTCTTAAAAGAGCTGTCTGTGCATAATCCGTAATTCCTTCTGTTTCGACTTTAATATTCGGATATGTCTTATTAAACTCAGCTACTAAATTTGCCATTGTACCGTCTTCCTCACGGTCTGTCTTATGGTGCATAAATTTAATAGAAGCCGTTAAATCTGTATAGTCTGTTCCCAAATTAATTGATGCATATGTAGGTACACCACTGTCTGTGCCTGCTGCATCATTTGATGGTGTTTCCGCATTTGCACTATCACTGTTTGCAGCATCATTGTTTGCAGCATCATCATTTGATGTATCATTGCTTGCCGCATTATTGTCTGATGATGAATTGTTGTTTGAGCTGCTGGAAGAATCATCCTTTCCACCACACGCTGCCAAGGATAATGTCATTACTGCAGCCATTCCAAGTGCCATAAGTTTTTTTAACTTCATGTTAAAACCTCCCTTTAAAATAATTTACTCGCTTGTTTTAGCATTGTTAACGTTGTTTGTTAACTTGTTTTTAGTTTAAATTAAATTAAGGCTTTAGTCATCACTTATAATTGCGTTTTATATTCAATTATTGTTTTTTTTCTTCATTTATTTTATTTTTAAAATTTATATCAGTTATTTTTATA
>VSNQ01000130.1 GCA_009774395.1 Lachnospiraceae bacterium | reverse complement strand
GCCGCCCTCTGCTGCTGTCCCCCGGAAAGCTGCCCCGGCAGGTGTTCCAGCCTGTCACCCAGCCCTAATGTCCTTACAATGTCATCAAACCGTTCCTTCCCCGGCTCCTTGTTATCCAGGAGCATGGGCAGACAGATGTTTTTCCTCACACTGAGCGTGGGGATAAGGTTGTAAAACTGGTAGATAAGCCCCACCTTGCGCCTGCGGTACTGCGCCAACAGTTCCTCCCCAAATGTCGCTATGTCCACATCTTCCACAAATATCTTCCCGCCGTCAGGGCGGTCAACGCCTCCCAGCAGGTGGAGCAGCGTTGACTTGCCAGAGCCGGACGCCCCGATGATGGCAACGAACTGTCCCCTTTCCACCTGCAGGTCTACATGGTCCAAAGCCGTCACCATTGTCTGCCCCGTCCCATACTGCCTGGTCAGCCCCTCGGTTCTTAAAATATCCATAAACAGCACCTCTCATTTCTCTGGCTTCCGGAAGAACGCCATCTTTGCGTTCTTCTACATGAAACTTAGAAGTTCTTAGGCGGCACACCTTTGGATGTGGCACCTTAGAACTTCCTTTCATGTTACCACCCTTATGTGCTAATTCAGTGACAATGGTAAAATTTAATACAGAATCTTGCTCCCCCTGTTTCTGTATTTTCTGCCGTGACCGTTCCGTTTTCTTTCTCAATGATGGATTTTGCCAGGGAAAGCCCGATTCCTGCACTGTCTTTGGAAGATCCTGCGCCCCGGTAGAACCGCTCAAACAGTCGGGGAAGGTCTGCCTCGTCAAATCCCCCGCCGCTGTCCTGAATAACGATTTCCGTATAGATAGGATTGTCCCGGCAGGCAATACGGATATTCCCCTGCTCCGGCGTATGCTCCACACAGTTTTTGATGATATTGCCGAACGCCTCGCTGCACCATCCGAAATCCCCGGAAAGCGAAATTCCGTCAGCGCCCTGTATCCCAAAGCATATCCCCTTTTCTTCCATCTGCCGGACAAAGGGCTGGACTGCATCCACCAGCATTTCCTCCAGGTCAAACTCTTTTTCTTCCAGCTTCAGCACGCCTGCATCCAGTCTTGACAGGATGAGCATGGAGCCGACCAGGTGCTGGAGGTGGCCGACCTGTCCTTCCATCCGTATGATGTCCTGTTTTGTTTCTTCATCCCACGCTTTCTTTTTCAGCAGCGAAAGGGTAAGCCCTATGGATGCCGCCGGGGTCTTTAACTGGTGGGACAGGTCAGCCATGTTGTCCGCAAGGTTCTTCTTTGCCTTCTGTTCCTGCTCCCGTTCCTCCCGGAGAAGCACCACCGCTTTATAGATGCTGTCCTCCAGCGCGGAACCGGTATCATCTTTCATCAGGGTGTCGTACTGCCCTTCCATAATCCTGTCCAGATAGCCGGAAAGCGCCACTGTCCGTTTCTCTGCCTCCTTCATCCTGTGCCTCCAGTAAAGCCCAAAAAAAAACAGCATGACCAGTATGATACAGAAAGGGATGGCATATGCCGCTGCCCCATACCATGCCGGAACAAAAGAATATACATCCCTCCCATAACCGTACTGCCTTAAGATTTCTTCCCCCGCACCCTTAAGGCCATCGCCAGACTTGTATAGGTGCATGACACCGCCGAGCTGTTCCGGAGCGGCAATCCCCATAGCCCCGGCCATATCCGCAATACCGTTTCTGATAAATGTTTCTGACAGGTGCAGGATAACACTGCCTGCCAGAACGAACAGGCAGATGGAAAACACAATCCCGCATATTAAAATCCTGTTCCCCTTCTTTTTATCCCTCATAGTCCACCGCCTTATACCCAAATCCACGGACTGTCAGGAGGATCTTTGGCATCTGCGGATGATCCTCCACCTTCTGCCGCAGGCGCTTTACCAGCGTGGTAAGCGTATTGTCATTGACATAATTGCCATCCACATCCCACAGCTTTTCCAAAATCTGCTCACGGGTAATGGTCTGGTTCTTATGCTCCAGAAGCAGAAGAAGGAGCTGGTATTCATTCGGTGTCAACTCTACCGGACAGTCTTTTTTATAGACTTTGGATGCCTTTTTATTGATGCAGATATCCCCGCAGTAAAGGCAGCCGTCCTCCGGCCTGCGGTTCCTCACCCTGCGCAGCAGAGCCCGTATCCTTGACACAAGGACATCCATGCGGAAAGGCTTCGTCACATAGTCATCCGCTCCAATGGACAGCCCCCGCACCATGTCCTGCGCCCCGTCCCGCACCGTCAGCAAAATGACGGGAATAGCTGTATTTTCACTTAAGCTGCGGCAGAAAGCAAACCCGTCACCATCCGGCAGGTTTATATCCAGCAGACATAAATCAATCCCGCTGTCCAGATATTTCCGAGCCTGCGCGAGACTTAATGCAGCATATGGCGTGAAGCCCTCCGCCTGAAGGTTGCGGCAGAGGGTATCAGACAGTTCCATGTTATCTTCAACAACCAGAATCTTATCCATACAAATTCCCCTTTCTTTGGGAGTATGGTTTTTATTATGCCACTGTCCGCCTTTATCTTCAACTTCTGTTTCAGGAATATTTTTAATATGAAACAGAAAAAAGGCTCAAAAAGCGAAAAAATAAAACCGCAAAACCCGTTCCGATACGTCTTGCAATCGCCATCCAATCTGCCCAGCACCAGCCCACAAAAGTACATCTTTCTTCATAATGAAAACCTTCTATCAAAAGCCTTCTGCTCCAAATCGCTTTTCAGTGCTTTAATCCGCTGTGAAATCGCAGACTGTGAGATAAAATATTCCTCCGCCGCCTCCGTAAAACTTTCCACGCGTATGACAGTTAAGAAATGCTTCACCTGCCTAAGCATCATATCAGACCACTTCCTTATTTATACGATGTGCTTATTTTATCACAGGGCAGGGCTGTTTTATATATATTTCCACAAATATTTTCCTTCTCCCTGCCTTCCAAAACGTTACTGCTCACGCCTTTGTCAGATTACCATCCCCTCACTGCGGGGTTTCTGACTGGATGTGATACCTCTTTGATGGCTTCACCAAAAGCGTTACAGCTAAAATAACTGCAGTTGTAATGCCCAGACTTAGCGGATACACCTGCATAATCGTTGCAAAAGATGGTATCTGCCGGAACACTGTGAAGATCCATACAAGACGCACACCGCAGATCCCAATGACTGCACAGGCTGCTGGTATGAATGAAACGCCAAACCCTCTCAGATATCCTGACAATCCCTCCTGAGCGAAACTAAACATATATGCAAAGAAAATATATTCCAACCTGATTCGTCCTGCTGCAATCACATCAGGATCCGAGTTGAAAATGCCAAGCAGCGATTGGCTGAACAGCAGGATTAAGCCGCTGACCGCCGCTGTACTCACGATGCTTTGCAGCAGACAAAGCTTCAACACTTTCCGGCAGCGGTCACACTTTCCGGCTCCATAATTTTGTCCAACAAATGTCGTGCAGGCCTGGCCAAAAGAGTTCATAATGTAGTAAGAGAATATTTCAAGGTTATAGGCTGCTGAAGATGCTGCCATTACTGTTGTTCCAAGACTATTGACTGCTGACTGAATGATTATATTTGCAAATGAAAAAATCATTCCCTGTATCCCCGCCGGAACCCCTATTTTCAAAATCTCCCCTAGCACATCTCCATGCACCCGCAGTTTTTTTGGATCGACGCGGATCGCCAATTGGGTCTTCATCAATGCTGCAAACAGAATTGCCGAACTAAATACATTCGAGATTACAGTTGCTGTTGCGACACCGTCCACGTCCATCCCCAATCCCAACACCAAAAACAGATTGAGCACGACATTTAGTATCCCAGAAATAACAAGCGCGACCAGCGGCATCTGGGTATTTCCGCAGCTTCGGAAGATAGCCGCTTCAAAATTATACAGCAGGATCACCGGCATTCCTGCAAGATATATCCGCATATATTTGACTGCCATCGGGTATACATCCTCTGGTACATCCAGCATTTTTACAATCTCGGGCGCTAGAAACTCGCCTAGTACTGCAAGAAGTACTCCTCCAAGCAAGGCTACGATAATTGATGTATGTACAGCCTTTGAAATACTCTTATGATCTTTTTGTCCAATAGATCTTGCGATAATAACATTACTGCCCAGTGAAATTCCAACGAAAAGATTGACCAGCAATCCAATCACAGGCGCGTTACTGCCCACTGCTGCCATAGCCTCCTTACCCGAAAACTGTCCGACTACTGCCAGATCTGCAGCGTTAAACAGCTGCTGCAAAACCCCCGTTACAGCAAGGGGCAGCGCATATTTGATAATCTTATCTCCCAACGAGCCGTTTATCATATCCATACGGCTTTTCATGTGAATCCCTTCTTTCTCACTATCTGCTAAATTAATTAAGAAGCAAACGCATCCTCTTTTACTGAGTGGTTACTCTTTTTGACCGCTCAGTATAACATCACCTGCATTTTGACTGGGCATTCCCGTACATCATGATATCATTTTATCACATTTATATTTTCTTAGCAAAAAAATATTGAAATATTCCAGTCAATCTGACCTAATATTTCTGCGTGCTTGCCTGTCCAGACATTTCAATCAAAACCCATTTCGTAAACATCCCCCCTTTATCAATGGTGAGTAGGAAAGAGCCATCTTCCCTACTCACCATAATAATGCATTAATTTCTAAATTCTAACCACTGCTGGATTTAGATTCAGAAATCATCCCGATGCCAATTTGCACCGAGGTATCAGCATCACTGGTTTTCCAGTGTAATTTATCTTCGTAATTTTTTTGTTGTGTGCATCATAAAATGTTACCTTTGCATTGGAGAAATCTTTCGTCTTGTCACCTTTTGTCCATACAGTATAGAAACCCTTTACGGCATCTCTTTCATTTGGAAGAGTATAGTTTCCTTTTACCATCGGGATAATTTTTACATAAACTGCTGCCCTTCCATTTGAAAGCCTTACCGGATTGTCCTTGTTCATCTCCCGCGTACACTCCGCATCCGTATAATAGCGGATTTCATACTCTGATGGTTTCAGTGTTACGCCGCCAATGCTCACATAGGCATTAGATTTGTTTTCATGTCATCCTTTGCATTTACCTGAATACAATCTCTAACAGCCTCCTCCAAAGATTCTCCTGTATAAATCAATCGGCTTGCCTTTTCTTTGTCAATGGTCACGCCAAATTTTTTGGTGCTCTCCCTCTGTGCTGCCGCATTCTCCACAACTGTAACATCCACAAAAGTGCTTCCTCTGAAATTTCCTGCGCCGGTAATCGCAAGTGTTGTATTTCCGATGGTATTAAATACAGCCGTCCTATTGTATGAAAAATCTTTAGATGTGAGCTTAATACTTCCATAGTAAATTGATAGTACAGGCAATTTTTTTCCCTGAACCACAACGATTTTGCTTTTGATTACATCCCCTGCGTTAATGCTCATATACGGTAAAGAAGCAAGAAACCGAAAACAAGAGATAGACTGCCAGCACCACACTATTCCGAACTAAAGAAGCTAAAGACCAAAGGACAAGAATTATGGAGATGTGCATAACAGGCTATTCCGTCATGGATAACTCTATTCACAGCACATGGAAAAGCTAAAGTGCAGCTTTCCCACATCCTGCAAACAGAGTTACCCACAACTCCATTAGATAGCCAGTTATATACATTCCCACAATGCCGACTACTACGGAATCCTACACATTCCTTTTTTTCTTTCATAAATAATTTTATTATTTGACAAAATAGAACAATTTACCGCTTTACCGTTTTTCGGAAAAGTGAAAATTGAGTAAAAGTTTAGCAGGAGGAATTGACAGAAAAATTGCCTTGATTTATAATTTTGGTTATGTATAATTAAAGTTATATATAATATAGATTATAAATGGAGGGCAAATATGCCAGCAATCGCGAAAGTCACAAAAGAAATGATTATAGACGCAGCTTTTGAAACTGTAAAAGAACTGGGAGCAGAAAACATAAACGCCCGGACAGTTTCACAAAAACTCGGCTGTTCCACGCAGCCCGTTTTATATCATTTTAAAACGATTGCAGATGTCCGAATTGCAACATATAAAAAAGCAAGTGAATTTCATATTAACTATGTAACAAATTTAAGCGGCAAATACGAACGCCCTATGTTGGAAGTGGGTATGAGATATATTCAATTTGCCGTAGAAGAAAAAAATCTTTTTCGCTTTTTGTATCATTCAAACTATTGTATAGGCATTTCTCTTTCTGATTGGCTTACCGGGAAAAATTTTGATTTTTTATTCCCTATCCTAAGGAAACAAGCAAAGGTAGACGAGCAACAGGCATATAGCATATTTTCGCAAATTTTTTTAGTAACACATGGAATAGCCAGTCTGCTTGCCAACAATGCAATGGTTTATGATGAAGCATATTGTATAAATACATTGTCAAATGCCTATTTTGGAATAATGTATATGATAAAAGAAAAAGGCTTATTATGAAAAAACAACACAAATATTTTTGATAGATTATTACCTCTTTTGACAATGAATTTATGATTTAAAAATGGACAAATGAAACATTACCTTAGATATAAAAAACATTATAAAATGGGGTTAATATATAAAGGAAATGGGAATCAGGAATTTTTAGAAAAATGGCTTGAAAGAGTAATGATAAATTTGGACGGAACATCGATTGGCACATATAATATTGAGAATAAAGAGGAAATTTTAAATGCACTTATTTATCCTAAAATCCCGAATAATTTTATACACTGGTGAATAAATCCTGTATTTATACGGGTTTGACAAAAACAGTGTATAAAGCAATAATTATACACTGTTTTGCAAAAAGTTAGAAAAATCAAAGCTTTGAGAGCAGTGTATAATTTTGAGTCGGGAATTTAGGATTTATTGTTAGTTGTACTCCGAGGGCGAAAGAAAAAGTAATACAGATAAAATATTAGATGAATTAAAAAAAGGATATGAGCACAATGGAAATACAACGGAAACATTATATTTATATAAAAGAAATGAATGGGGAAATATTATGCTCAAAACAATTATTTTAATAAAGAAGTGGTAAATGACTTTGCTAAACCAGAATATTTTTCTAAAAAGGAAGTCTTTCACAACAATGTAGTAAGTCCATTAAATAAATTGTTCATGAAAGCCTTTACTTTTTCGGACGTTACACACAACAGGAAATCGGGCGCTGTCGGAGTACGGCGTGGCATTACATACACAGTGCCTTACAAATGCTACATAAAGATATGGAGGTGATTTTCTATGAGGAATCCTAAACTTGTGCCGTATGAAACCATTGTCGGAGCGACTAGCGGAAAGCCGGAAGCCGTGGACGAGGTTTTACGGCATTTCGGCAAAAGAATCCGGCTTGCTTCTCTTGAAAACGGACACGTCAACAAGGATACCGAGGATAACATCAAACGACGGCTTTTCGCTGCCCTGTTCCAGTTCCGTTTTGATGAACATGATGCATAAATATTTATTTCATTTTGCTTAAACAAGTGTATAATAATGGTAAATCGGAATTTTCCGACAAAACAATAAGTCGAAAAGGATATGAAAAAAATGAAATCGAAATCTAAAAAGAAAAAGATTCTCTCTATTGTATTAGCTATCGTGGCTGTACTAATAATTGCTGGCGATTGGGTATTGTCTGTAATGGTGTATAACGAGAATTTTAACCAGCGATTTGAGAGCTATGAGCCGCTTATGCTCTATGTTGATGACTTTGACGGATTGCACCGCACGAAATATGAGTTTAGTTCCAACGAGGGGCAGAAACTGGCGGGATATATGTATAGTTCGGGTGAAAACCAGCGTGGTATCGTTGTAATGGCACATGGCTTTGGCGGAGGTGGACATAATTCTTATATGGATTGTGTGAACTATTTTGCCTGTCATGGATATTATGTTTTCTCCTATGACGTTACGGGAAATGATGAGAGCGAGGGTGAGGGAGTCGGAGGAATTCCACAGGGAGTAATTGACCTTGACTATGCAATCACATTTGTGGAAGAAAGCGGGAAATTCCCAAGTCTGCCAATCGTTTTATTCGGGCATAGCTGGGGCGGTTACAGTGTTTGCAGTGTGCTTACATACCACCCCGAAGTAAAAGCCGTTATAGCGTGTTCGGGTTTTAACGCTTCACCGAATCTGTTTGAAGCCCGGGGGAAAAAACAGGTAGGAAATGGTATTTATTTGATGTTACCATTTGTGAAACTGCATGAGAGGATTCAATATGGCGGATATGCCGCAAATACTGCGTTGGACGGCTTCTCAAAAAGCAATGCCGCTGTTATGATTGTACATAGCTTTGATGATGAAGTTGTTCCAGCCGAATACGGTTACGAAATTTATTACGAAAAATACAAGGACGATTCCCGATTTAGCTTTATTCCTCTTGAGAATAAAGGACACAACTATTTCAATGACGACACATATCGCAATGAGTTTCATGCAAAATTTGATGAATGGCTCAAAACGCTTGACTATGACTATAACACAGAGGAAAACAGGGAACGGTTTTCGGAGGATAAAGCTAATTATATATATCAAAACCTTGACAGGGAAAAATGGTGTAATTCATTGGATTTGGAGTTGTTCGAGGATTTTTTAGATTTTTACGATGAACATATCCATTAACCAAAAGCTAAAAATTGCCGCTGGATAGGACGACACACTAAGACAGGAAATCAAGAAAAGGTTTCCTGTTTTTTTGCGCCCATTTTTGGCATTTTCAAAAATCGTCGGTATTATGCCGTGCATAGGGGATAGAAAAAAATTCCCCCTCCCGTTGGGTAAATCCGCAAGCTGTCCGTGGAGGGCGGCAAAGAGAAAACCGGTTCTGTCTGTTTGGCAATTTGTAATTTTCGGTGGTGTGGGGAATGAAAAGAAATTGAAGCCATTTATCGTTTCAATGCTATTTCTGTTTGCTGACGCAGCTACACACTGTAAATCTTTTTTGCCGTACAACATCATTTTATCGCAATGCCTTCCCATCCTCAAAGGCATTCCCGACCTTCTTCCCTAATACCAGATAATCATTGGGACCAAGCTGCAATCCTCTATTTTCTTATTTTATCACTGCCCTGCTCTTACTGCCTTTCCCGCTTCCTCACGCTGACGGCAGATTTCCGCCCAACGCTCACAAAGCAGCTCCGGGAACTGGAAGGTGACGGTTTCCTCCACCGGGAGATTTATAAGGAAATCCCGCCCAAAGTGGAATATTCTCTTACTGAATTCGGCGAGAGCTTTATCCCCGTCCTGCAGACCATGATGGCATGGAGCGAAACATACCTCTGCCCCGACTGGCAGAATCCGTATGAAAAATAACCCGTTCTTGCACGAAACGACTATAAGCGCAAACGCAAACCGCGGTGTAAGCATATTAACTCTGATTCCCCCGCTTTCCAAGCAATTTCCCTTATCAGGCCGCCCGGCCTGCCTGCGGAAAAGGCAGACTGCCGTATATGGCGGATGATGGCCACAGTACGTCACTTTGTCTTTTGTATTATTCGGCATTCAGTTCCACCAAAACAATCTCCGGTCGGTTATTGAAACGCAGTGGTATGATGCTGTTTCCAATGCCGCGGCTGACCACCATGTTCGTGCCGCCGTCTGTATACAGCCCGGCATCATACTTAGGGAATAAACCCTGATTAGGAGCAATCACTCCGCCGATAAACGGCAGCCTGAACTGGCCGCCATGCGCATGGCCTGCAAAGACCAGATCAATGCTGCAGTTTACATACGTTTCAAACAGTTCTGGCCTATGTGAGAGCAAAATGGTATACCCTCCTTCGCCGTCATCCAGATTTTTCAATTTCGTACTAACCATAGCAGAGGTTTCACCAAACATATCTCCCTTGACCGTAAAATCCGGATCACCCAATCCAAGCAGTGTTATGGTTTCACCATTCCGCTCTAAGGAAACGGCTTCATCCTCCAGCACGATAACCCCCGCTTCTTCAAGCCCGGCTTTCAAAGTATCATATTGCGGGCTTGCTGCTTCATGGTTTCCCGTCACATAATAGGTCGGGGCAATCCTGACGGATTCCTGCGCAAAGCCTAACGCTATCCCTACATCCGTGTGATTGGCATCTATGAGATCGCCAGTTATCACGATGATATCCGGCCGACTCTCGGATAGCAGTTTTAACAGTTCTGCATTGTTTTTTCCAAATTCAGCATTATGCAGGTCTGATACCTGCGCTATCCGAAAGCCTGAAAATGCGGCAGGGATACGGCTGCTTGAAATTGCAACTGCATTCGTCATCAATGCCGTATTGCCCCATACCGTCCAAATAAACAAAGTAAAAAATATTGTACCTATGACGCATAACATTATCCGTGCCTTTTTAGTCAACCATTTTCTCATTTTCCCACACCATTTATCGGAAGATCACCCCTTCAATTAAAACGCAAAATCGTTAACAATACTTATGACGATGATCCCAATGCCAAACAATATCAACAGAATGCCTGGTATCCGCAGATACCATTTGTAATGGCCAGGCATTTCCTGTTTCTTCATCAGCCACCAAAAAGGCTTATACAAGATAATCATAAGCAAACCGCCTATCATGCAGATAACAGCAAAAATAATTCCAAAATTAAAACTCATATTTACTCCTTTCCATCAGCGCATCACTATTTTGCAATAGGTTTTTGCGGTACTAAAATACATTACTATATAGATAAAGGCAAACAACAAGGATATTGTACCCGCACAGAGCAGAAGCACCAGAACATTTGTCAGCCCAAACACGGCAAGCAGCATGGCGACTGCATAAAGTGAAACAGCCAGATGGATAACCGCAATAATCAGCGGTAAGAAAAACATAGTCCGGATTTCTTTGTAGACTATGGCCGACACTTCATTCCGGTCAAGCCCTACTTTCTGCATGACTTCAAAATTGTATCTGTCACTGTATCCCTCTGTGATCTGCTTATAATAAATAACCAGAGCCAGAAAAATCATAAACAGCAGACTGAGCAGCAGACCGATAAACAGAAAACCTCCATAGGTATAATTATCACTCTGCCTTTTTGTTTCCGCATTTTCATATTTTGCCCCAGAATAATTTGAGCCCAACTGATTTTGTAAAGCGGCATTAAAATCAGTTTCCTGCCCGCCCTCCGCATCAAACATCATGCTGTATGTCTGACTGAATTTATTTTCAGCGGGTGACAGTTCGGCAAGGATATTGTCTATGTCTTTCTGCATCGGGCAGATAAAATAATAATGTGTTTCAGATGACAACACGCTTTTACTTTGTATAGCAAGCTCCGATAACTCAGCTTTTACCCGGTATTTCAAACTGTCAAAACTAATTTCCGAAACTCCTAAATCCTTTGAGGAAGAAAATACAAAAACCTCGTCCGCCCCAAGCGGTTCTGCCCCTTCCTCCATGTGGCTGTAATCCTCCCATGTAATCAGATAAACACCGCAAGTCATATCTGGCGGGTATATATCCGGCTGATAGACAGAAACGGTATTGTCTTTATAAACACCGCTGATATAGGTAACATTGTAGTCAGCTTTCCGGCTTATCTCCATATCATACTGCTCCGCTGTTTTGTGAACAAACTGCGGCAAAGTTGGCTGTCCGTCCGCTATATCAGAAACAGAAATTTTTGTTTCCATAGGAAAACGGAAAGAGATCATTTCTTTCTGCCCCACATACAGCGCCAGCGTAGTGGTGGCAATAACCATAACAACCATACTTAAAATACAGATATTTGATAGTCCCTTTGCGTTCTGTTTCAGTCGATAAATAAGACCGGAAACAGAAATAAAGTTCTGTGGTTTATAATAGTAGTTATCATTCTTTTTTAGAGCCTGCAAAAGAACAACAGAGCAGGACGAGAAGAAAAACAATGTCCCTAACAAAATCAGCAATGCAATAGGAAAAACCCGCCCGATTATATCAATGGGTGAGGGGATTGTAAAAATCAGCGCATATGCACCCCCGATACATAAAATGCCTAAAAGGGCTTTCAGACACACAAAAGAATGGTAATCATCCCCTTTATGGTCAGCATACAGCAATTCGACAGGTTTTGCTTTCATAACAGAAAACAGGTTATAAAACAAAATAAGGACGCCAATAATTATAAAACAAATACTTGTCTGCATAGCTGCTTTCGTTAAAAATTGAAATGCAAGCCCGCTGTCCAAGTGCAGCAGTTTCAGCAAAATAAGGAAAAACAGCTTTCCCAAAACCACGCCAGACAGGATTCCTGCAACGAGCCCGGCGGCTGTAAGCAGCAGGCTTTCAAGCATAAGCACCTTTGCGATATGTTTCTTTTCCAGACCAAAGATCGTATACAGGCCCAGTTCCTTCTTACGCTGCCGTATGAGCAGTCCGTTTGTGTATAAGAGAAATACTCCCACAAACATTCCTGTCATAACAACACCCACTTTAAGAAACTGAACAAAAATATAGCTTCCGGGCAGTGTAGCAATGATCGCCTGATTTTGGATGGAAGCCAAACAAAAGAAAATCATGACGGACAGGATATTTGTCAAAAAGAACGGATAATATACGGGTTTATTCTTTTTTACATTAGATACTGCAAGCCGGATATAAAAGTTACGCATCTAACCCCTCCTCGTATAATAAGTTTGTAAGCAAGAAATATTGCTTATGAACTTATTCTTTTTATGTGTATAGTGGTAAGG
>VSNQ01000013.1:4948-52257 GCA_009774395.1 Lachnospiraceae bacterium | reverse complement strand
CATAAAAAAATTCTGTTAATGCTGATGTAATAAGGGTTTTGAGTTTAGGTATTGATTTTGGGGTTGCAAAACAACGGGGTTAACAAAAAAATCACCTTTTTTATTGACTTTTCACTTTTTTCGTATAATAATTGAATAGAACTTTAATGAAATAAAAAGTTTTGGATGATATAAAAATACGAAAGGAAGTACTGATTATGGAAAAGAAAAATTTGGATTGGTCAAATCTTGGTTTTGGTTACAGGCAGACAGAACAGCGGTATGTCAGTAATTATAAGGATGGTGCATGGGATAACGGTGCATTAACAGAAGACGCAACAATTGTGTTAAATGAGTGTGCAGGTGTTTTGCAGTATGCGCAGACGTGCTTTGAGGGATTAAAGGCATATACAACACAAGATAACCGCATTGTTGTATTCCGTCCGGATCTCAATGAGCAGAGAATGCATGATAGCTGTCTGCGTTTGGAAATACCTGCGCTGCCAAAGGGACGCTTTGTAGAAGCGGTAAAGCAGGTGGTAAAAGCGAATGAGGCATATGTGCCGCCTTATGGTTCTGGCGCGACGCTTTATATTAGACCTTATATATTTGGAACAAATCCTGTTATTGGTGTAAAGCCCGCAGATGAATATCAATTTAGAATTTTCTGTACGCCGGTAGGCCCATATTTTAAGGGGGGTGCAAAGCCGCTTACCATTAAAGTCAGCGATTTTGATCGTGCCGCACCACATGGGACCGGTCATATTAAGGCAGGGCTGAACTATGCAATGAGTTTATATCCGATTGTTACAGCACATGAAGAAGGCTATGATGAAAATATGTATCTCGATCCAGCAACACGCACGAAAGTGGAGGAAACAGGCGGCGCAAACTTTATTTTCGTAACAAAAGACAATAAAGTCGTTACGCCGAAATCCGATAGCATTCTGCCTTCGATTACCCGCCGTTCACTAATGATTGTGGCGCAGAAATATCTTGGGTTGGAAGTGGAGGAACGAGAAGTCTTATTTGAGGAAGTAAAAGATTTTGCTGAGTGCGGTTTGTGCGGAACGGCTGCTGTTATTTCTCCTGTTGGAAAAATCGTGAACCATGGCGAGGAACTATGTTTCTCTTCCGGCATGGAGAAAATGGGCACAATTACACAGAAACTTTATGATACGTTGACAGGCATTCAGATGGGACGCCTTGAAGCACCAGAAGGATGGATTGTTGAAATCTAAGAAATCTAAGCAAATGTTTATAATTAAAAGAAAAGGCTGTCTGCAAATGTTTATTTTCTGGCAGTCTCTTTTTTCGTTTTTGGTGTTGTCTTATGTCAACAAATGAGGTATACTAAAAAATAATGCGTTTTTTAAGGAAGTGAAACAATGAGGGACAATAGGGGGCAGGTGCGCTATTTGGAAATTTCCTGCGAAAGCCTTGAACTGTCAGCAAAGCCAGAAGAAATAATAGAAGGCAGCTTTACCATACAAGCAACAGACAAGTATGCGGAAGGGAAAATTTATTCGTCAGATACCAGAATGAACTTGCAGTTGCTTGATTTTCAAGGGCAAGAATTTGTAGTACAATATTTCTTTAATGCGGCAAATACGGAGGCTGGCAGTATTATTCGTGGTGAATTTGTGATTATCAGCAATTGTGGTGAATATACAATTCCATTTCGGATAACGATACAAAAGCCACAGTTGGAATGTTCCCTTGGCATTGTAAAAAACTTGTTTCATTTTACCAATTTAGCTAAGGCAAATTGGGAAGAAGCAGTTGCATTGTTTTATTCCCCAGAATTTTGCATGATAATTCCCAAAAATGATAAAAACGCGCTGTTATCATATATTGGATTGTCGCGGCATTCTGGAAATCAGCAGAATGTAGAAGAGTTTTTGATAGAAGTAAATAAGAAGACGATATTGGAATTTCAGTTTGATATTGAGGGGTTTATCTTAGAGGATGTGCAGGATAGCATTTCGCGTACTATTTGTATTACAAGAAATGGCTGGGGGTATACACAGCTACGGGTAGCAGTAGAGGGAAAATTTATCTGTATTCCGACGGATATGCTGACAGAGGAGGAATTTGAAAATAACATCTGTAATTTTACATTTTATATTGATGCTTCCCAGCTTCATCAAGGGATGAATAACGGCTGCATTGTATTTTATAATGCGTGTAAGATATATCGCATTCCGGTGGATATCTTAATGGAGGAGGAAACGCAGCGGCGTACAGTCGAGCGTATGCGCAATCAGTCGCTGTTAAACTTAACGAAATATTACGTTAAAATGCGGTATGGGAAATGTACGCGGGATCAATGGGTTGATGATGTTGCGCGTGAAGTTGAGAAGCTGCGTGCTTTAGACGAAGAAGATGTTATGGTACAGCTTTATCAGGCACAGGTGCTGATTACAAGAGAACGTTTTAATGAAGCGAAGTGGTATTTGGATAATTTGGCGCATTGGATGACGGGTGAAGGAATTCCTGCCGTGACGCGCTGTTATTATCTATATCTGACAACGCTGTTTAACCGGGATGAAGATTATATAACAGGTGTTGTTGATGAGATACAGTCGATTTATGCCAATCATCCTCAGGATTGGTGGATTGCGTGGTTTTTAATGCATCTTGAAGACCGCTATATTAGAAGCAGCGAATATAAATGGCAGTTTTTGGAGGAATTGTTTCAAAACGGCTGTACCAGTCCTGTTATGTTTTGCGAGGCAGTGCTGCTTTTGCAGGAAAATCCAACATTTTTGCTGCGGCTAAGCACTTTTGAGGAAATGGTTTTATGGAATGGTGCTAGAAATCATGTGCTGCATAGTGATTTGGTGGAGCAGCTTCAATATCTAGCGGCAAGAAAAAGAGAATATTCTCCGCTTTTATTACGTGTTTTATGTGAAGTTTATAAAGTGAGCAAATCGCCGCAGACGGTCGCTGCAATTTGCCGTCTGCTAATTATAGGGGATAAAAAAGGTGCGGCGTATTTTGAATGGTATGCGCTTGGTGTAGCGTATTCTGTTCGCGTGACGAAGCTGTATGAATATTATATGATGTCGCTGGAATTGGACAAAAGCGGCAGACCTAAGAAAAAAGGATTTGAAATTCCGCGCATGGTGCTGATGTACTTTGCTTATCAAAGTTCACTAAATTATATCTTAAATGCGTTTTTATATGCATATATTATGCGCAACAGCGAGAAATATTCTGATTTGGTGTCAAGCTATCGGATTGCGATTGAACGGTTTGTGGTTGATCAGATTCGTGCGGGGCATATTAATGAAAATCTTGCGTATTTGTATCGGCGTGTGCTTGTACCACAGATGGTAAGCGGTGACGCTGCATACGATTTTACGCCGCTGTTGTTTATGCATCGTATTTATATAGAAGATCCACGTGTCAGAAATATCGTGGTGATTCATGAGAAAATTAATGGTGAAAGTTCCTATCCTGTAGGGAATGGCGTCTGCATGATACCGATTTACGGCAGCGAGTATAAACTGTTTTTGCAGGATGAGAACGGTAATCGCTTTACAAAAAGCATTCCCTTTGAAAATTATCAGCTCATGGAACCAGAAAAGATGATTTCCTATGTTAGTGGATATATGCAGGGCCGGTTAAGCTTTGATATTTATTTAAGCGAAATTGATAAAAATTATATTACAATTACGCCAGAGAATGTCAGACGGTTTAAAAATCTTGCAGAATCGCCGCAAGTAGTAGAGAGTTTTAAAAGGGAAATTCGGACAAGACTCTTGCGCTTTTATTATGATAATGATATGATTGGCGAGTTGGATGCGTTTTTGGAAGATATTGACGCAGAGGAAATGGAGTCGCAGGAACGTGCAGAATTTATCCGTTTTATGGTGTCACGGGGGATGTTTGACAAAGCGTATGTTTGGATGCGGCATTATGGGCTGACAGGAATTAATCATAAATCACTTGCACGGCTGGTCAGCAAACATATCACATCGGAGCAGTTTCGCTGTGAAGAATTTCTGATAAATGTGGCGCATTATATTTATGTCAGTATGAAATATGATGAAAATATCCTGCGTTATTTAATGCTTCACTACGAGGGACGAACAACGGAACTGCGGAATCTTTGGAAGTCTGCAATTGAACTGGAACTCGATACCAAAGATATTATGCACCGGATTTTAAAACAGATATCTTACACAGGAGTGTCTGTGCCGGAGAAAGATGAAATCCTGCTTATCTATGCAAAATATCCGGACAGGGACTGGGCGCTTGTGGAAGCGCTGCTAAAAGAATCGGCTTATGGATATTTTGTGCAGGGTGCAATTTTGCATCGCGGTGTATTTGACTGTATGTTTGCAGAATATTGTCAAAACAGGCTACGTGACAGGGGCTGCAAGCTTGCTATTTTAAAATATGCCTCTGAAAATCAGGATTTTTTGGAGATCCTGCCGCGGCAGGGGGTTAATTTGCTGGTGCAGGAACTTTTGCGTGAGGACAAGTATTTTTCATTTTATCCAAGCCTTGCGGATATTGTGCCGGAACTGCATTATTTTAGAAACCGATTTTTTGTGGAATATCGAACAGTTCCGGAAACAAGAGTGTGTATTCACTATATTTTAGATGATTTTGGTGATGAAAAACTGGATTTTCGTTCACAGGAGGAGAAGCAGACAAGCGCGGAGCATTATGAAATACAGGAAATGCGGGAGATGTACGAGGGGATTTATGTCAGCGCGTTTCAGCTTTTCCACGGAGAAGCACTGCAGTATTATATTACGGAAACCTATGCAGAGGAGGGGGCAGGCGTGCAAGAGCATATTACACACAGTGACACGATTTTCGGTGATTTTCAAAGCGAAAACGATCGGACACAAACAAACCAGGAGGGACGCTTTGATCTGTTGAATGATATTATGGTGGGAATCAGTATGCAGGACGAGGCGACAGCGGAGCAGTTGACAGAGGAATATCTGTATCAGGATTTTTGTGCACGGGAATTGTTTCATGTAATATAACTGGCGGATGTTTTTTGACAAAGTATTAGGAATTGTAGGAAAATAAGTGCTCAGATTACGCAGGATTGTCACTTATTTTTCTACAGTTTCTTAGAGCTGATAAAAAATGGAGGTTATGGCTGCGATGTTTATTGACAAAGCACTAGAGCTGACAAAGAAGAATAAAGTAGTGATTGGCTTTGACTTGTGGAATGATTTTTCGCAGATCAGTTATTGCAGAGTGGATCAGAGTATGCCAGATACGCTGAGTATGGTAGTCGGTGAGGAACAGTATAATATTCCAACGGTGCTTTGCCGCATACCAGATGATGAGAAAACGGTAACTTGGCTGATTGGGAAAGATGCGCAAAAGGCGGCGCAGGATGGACAGGGAACGTTGGTGCAGGATTTGCTGCTGCTTGCGGAACAGAATGGAAGCATTTGTATCGAGGAGGATGAATACAATGCGGAAATGCTATTGGAATTATATATGCGCAAAGCGGTTGCACTTTTGGCGGCGTATATTAAAGTAGAAGATATCTGTGCAATTGCGTTTACCATGAAAGAGATGAAGCCGGCGCTGATGCATATAATCCGTAAGGCAGCAGGGCGTATGCGCTCTAAGAAAATGGAGATATATTTTCTTAGTCATGAAGACTGTTTCTTTCAATATATGATACATCAGCCGCAGGAAATGTGGGTTCACAATGTATTATTGTATGATTATGGAAAAGATGGTATTACAAGCTACAGTCTTCAGATGAACCGCAAAACAAATCCAGTTGCCTGTTTTATTGCAATGGAGGAATATCCGCAGATGAAAATGTTGGAAATTTCAGAAATGACAGAGGAGGCGCAGGCGGATTTTTTCAAGCAGCTTGACACAACGCTTCTGGAGATAACGACAAGACAATGTGAGGAGCAGCTTGTGTCGTCGGTTTTCCTTCTAGGAGATTATTTCTCAAAAAATTGGTGTCAGGAATCACTGAAATATATGTGCCGCAACAGGCGTGTTTTTCAAGGAAGCAATCTGTTTAGTAAGGGCGCATGTTATGGTGCGCGAGAGCGTGTAATGCCCTCGACGCTTTCTACATCTTATGTATATCTTTCTGATGATAAATTACGCGCAAATATTGGTATGAAATGCGATAAGGGGCGCGAGGAAATTTACCTGCCGATTCTGCACGCAGGGACAAACTGGTATGATGCCAAAATGGAATTGGATGTAATGTTGGTGAAAAATAATACTATTACACTGGTGATTTCGCCTGTGGACGGCGGTAAGGTAAGGATTGCGCAGATATCGCTGGAAGGGCTGACGGTACGAGGGAATAAGACAAACCGTGTGGGGCTTTTATTCTTTATGGAGGATGCGCAGTTTGTGCAGATAGAGATTCGGGATAAAGGATTTGGGGAAATTTTTCCTTCTACGGGGCAGGTCTGGCGGGAGTGTCTTCCGCTGGAATTTCAATAACTTGAAATGGGAGTTCTTTGATGAATAATGTATGCTTATGTGTAGGAAACTATGCAAAAACACCGTATTATGTCAAAATTTCTGATATTTCTCTGTATTCTATAGAGGAATTGTGTTATTATTTTATGGATAAAGTATATTTGCTGGATGATTCGATTGTATCGGCGGAATTGGTGCGTTGGATTAAATTGGAGTGCGGACTTACGGAACTAGCAGAGGAATTGGAGATTTTTGTTAGGAAACGGATGTCTGCGGCGTCTTTTGTAACAACAATTCTCGAAAGAACGAATATGTATGACGAGAGTACTATAAAACGGATTGAGCAAATCCTAAAAGAACAGGCGAATTTATCTAGTACGGATCGATATCGGAAACAGGCGGAATATCTTTATAAACAGGGACGTTATCGTCAGGCGCTGATTATCTATTCGGAGCTTTTGGATTATCTGCCTAAGCGCGATAATCTGGCAAGGGCGCAGCTTTACTATAATATTGCGACGATCTATGCAATGGATTTTGCATACAACAAGGCGGCGGACTTCTATTATGAATCGTATCGGCTTTATCCGGACAGACAGGCAAGACTTGCATATATTTTGGCATGCAGAAGATCCATGTCCGATTATATATATGGAAGCTTTAAACGGGAAAATCCTGACTGGGAGGAGGATTTTCGGGAAATAGAGGAACAGTGTGCTCGTGTGGAGGAGCGGTGGCATACATCAAAGGAGAAAGCAATGCTGTCAGAGTTGTTTACATATCGGGATCAGGGGCAGACAGAAGAATATTATCAAATGGCAGGCGCGCTTCTGCGGCAGCTAAAGCGTGATTATAAGCACCAAACCCAAGTGTAGAATTGCAGCAGAGGAAAAAGGGTTTTATTTGGAAAGGGGTTATATTGTATATGGGATTACTGGGGAAAGTAAAAGGTTTTTTTCGGCGGAAAGAGGAGGAGGAAGAAGTTTACCGTCCGGAATGGGAGGAGGCAAGTCTAAAACGTGATGATATTGATATCCATGACAGCCAGCAGCGTGAAGATTATGTAACCGCCTGTATGGAGCAGATGGCGGAGGCGTCCAAGGAATTGGAAACACTTGGCGGTGAATACAATCTAGTTACATCTTATCTTACCGATATGGAGGAAATCGAGGCGCTCCCTGATGATATGAAGAACCAACTGCGGGAGTATGCAAAAAAAATTGTCGAATTGGAGTGCAATAAAGAGAAAATCCGTGAAAAAAGAATGATAATGACCAATGAGGAATATCTGCGTATGGAGCGTATGGAGCAATATATGCCGGAAGGTTATGAGCGGCTGCGGCAGGCAGAGGATTATCAAGTGTTAGTAAAAAAAGATTTGGGCAGGCTTGACGGCGAGAAACATGCCTATTATTTCCGCAAAAATGAACTGACAACTTCGCAGACCAATATGAAAGGAATTGCGGTGATTTGTACTGGAGCAATGATGTTTTTAATTGTGCTGCTGGCGGTTATTAGTTCTGCATGGCATTTGGATGTTCAGTTAGGCTATGTCATTGCTGTTTTAATTGCCGCAATCACGTTAACGACGGTGTATGTTAAGTTTCATGAGTCACAGAAAGAACTGCTCCGTGTGGACAATGCAATTAACCGTTTGGTGCTTTTGCAGAATACTGTTAAAATCCGCTATGTGAACAATACAAATTTGTTAGAGTATTTATATGTGAAATATGACGTTGACAGTTCCGGTGAGCTAAAAAAATTATGGGATAAATATTTAGCGGAAAATATACAGCGGGAACAAGAACGCCAGATGCAGATGGATATGGATCATCATCAAACGGCGCTTGTGAAAATGCTGCGCAAATGTAGAATCCAAGATCCGAATATTTGGCTTCACCAAGCAGAGGCGTTAATTGACAATAAGGAAATGGTTGAAATCCGTCATGGATTGATTATCCGCCGTCAGAAGTTAAGGAAACAAATGGAGTACAATGCAAAAGCGGCGCAGGAGGCACAGGATGAGGTAAAAGATATTGTCAATCAATATCCTGAGTATGCAAAAAGAATCTTGGAGTTGGTATCTGGCTATGAAAAGGATTTGTCTTATCAGCCAACAAATAATTATGATGAGGATATGAATGAATAGCGGATAAGCAGGAGATTTGAAAAATTTGAGAAGTATATAAATTAAGATGTTTTAAATAAGGTATTTTAAATTAGAAGGGAGAAAATAAAGATGAAAGAATTTAAACCAATTAAAGAGGGCAAGGTACGTGAGATATATGACAATGGGGATAGCTTAATTCTTGTTGCAACAGACAGAATATCTGCATTTGATGTGATTTTAAAGAATAAAATTGTGCATAAAGGTGCAATTCTTACGCAAATGTCAAAATTTTGGTTTGATTTTACAAAAGATGTGGTGCCCAATCATATGATTAGCATGGATGTAAAGGATATGCCTGAATTTTTCCAGAAGGAGCAGTTTGATGGCAATAGCATGATGTGCCGCAAGTTGGAAATGCTGCCAATTGAATGTATTGTACGCGGTTATATTACAGGCAGCGGCTGGGCAAGCTATCAGGAAAATGGCACTGTATGCGGTATAAAACTGCCAGAGGGCTTAAAGGAATCGGAGAAACTGCCAGAGCCGATCTATACGCCAAGTACAAAGGCAGAGATTGGACTGCACGATGAGAATATTTCGTTTGAGAAAAGTATAGAGGTGTTAGAGAAGCTTTATCCCGAAAAAGGACGTATGTATGCAGAAAAAATAAGGGATGTAACCATTGCGCTTTACAAAAAATGTGCAGAATATGCATTAAGCAAAGGCATTATTATTGCGGATACAAAATTTGAATTTGGGTTAAATGAGCAAGGCGATATTGTGCTTGGGGATGAAATGTTAACGCCGGACAGCTCCCGTTTTTGGCCGCTTAAGGGCTACGAGGCAGGCAAGGGACAGCCTTCGTTTGATAAACAGTATGTAAGGGATTGGCTGAAGGCAAATCCGGACAGTGATTATCTGCTGCCGGAGGAGGTTGTGACGAAGACCGTGGAC
This sequence comes from Lachnospiraceae bacterium, assembly GCA_009774395.1. Classification (GTDB taxonomy): domain Bacteria; phylum Bacillota; class Clostridia; order Lachnospirales; family Lachnospiraceae; genus COE1. Next base: position 42,773 of record VSNQ01000013.1, on the reverse strand, counting down.
AAATATAAGGAAGCGTTTAAACTTTTGACAGGAAATGAATTTCATTAAAAATCAATTAAGAGCTCTATAAGTATTTCTAATACAAATTATAAGAGAAATTTTAACAGTAGATCGTATAGAATTTTTATTTGATATTTGCAGACGGAAAACGGGAAGGATTGCGGAGATTTATGTATAATGAGAATTTAGGAGGCAGGCTGGAGGAAACAGGACTAAAAGAGGAATGCGGCGTCTTTGGCATTTATGATTTTGACGGCAGAGATATTGCTTCCACAATCTACTATGGGCTGTTTGCGCTGCAGCATAGGGGACAGGAAAGCTGCGGCATTGCGGTAAGTGAAACAGGCGGGCCTAAGAGAAAAGTGACTTCCTATAAAGGAATGGGCTTAGTAAATGAAGTGTTTACCCAAGAGGGACTGGATGCCATGAAGGGAGATATCGGCGTGGGACATGTGCGCTATTCCACCGCCGGTGCTTCCACGCGGGAAAATGCACAGCCGCTGGTTTTAAACTATGTAAAAGGTACATTGGCACTGGCACACAATGGTAATTTAATTAATGCTGATGTACTGCGGCATGACTTGGAGTACACGGGCGCAATTTTCCAGACAACGATTGACTCAGAGGTTATTGCATATCATATCGCAAGGGAACGTCTACAGACAAAAACGGCGGAGGAAGCAGTAAACAGAGCCTGCCGCAAGTTGGAGGGGGCATATTCGCTTGTTGTAATGAGTCCAAGGAAGTTGATAGGCGCAAGAGATCCTTATGGCTTTAAGCCCCTCTGCATTGGAAAGCGGGAAAACAGTTATATTATTACATCAGAGTCCTGTGCATTGGATACCATTGGCGCAGAGTTTGTGCGGGATGTGCTTCCCGGTGAAACGGTAACCATTACGCCAGAGGAAGGGATTGTTTCGGATTTGTCGCGCGCGCTGCCTCAAAATAAGGAAGCAAGATGTATTTTTGAGTATATCTATTTTGCAAGACCTGACAGCACGATTGATGGTGTCGGCGTCTATTCGTCCAGGATTCAAGCAGGGCGGTTTCTTGCTGCGGATTGCCCTGTGGAGGCGGATCTGGTGGTAGGTGTGCCGGAATCGGGCAACGCAGCAGCATTGGGATATTCGCTGCAATCTGGTATACCGTATGGCACCGCTTTTGTGAAAAATGGATATGTGGGCAGAACATTTATTAAACCAAAGCAGAGCAATCGTGAGTCTGGCGTGCGTGTAAAGCTGAATGTATTAAAAGAAGCAGTGAACGGCAAACGTGTGATTATGATTGATGATTCGATTGTGCGGGGAACAACTTCGGACAGAATTGTAAGAATGCTACGAGAAGCCGGTGCAAAAGAAGTGCATGTGCGTATTAGTTCACCGCCGTTTTTGTGGCCATGTTACTTTGGAACGGATGTTCCTGCACGGGAGCAGTTAATTGCATACAATAAGACAGTAGACGATATTCGCAAAATAATTGGTGCGGATTCCTTGGGATATCTTGCGTTAGAACGTCTTACGGAAATGGTAAAAGGGCTGCAGATCTGTACAGGCTGTTTTACAGGGAAATATCCAATAGAGCCGCCAGTAGGCGATATTCGGGGCGAATACGAGGCATAAAAGGAGGTAATTTATGAGTACAGACGGATACACAAGTCCCCTTTCAGAGCGTTATGCAAGTAAGGAGATGCAGTATATTTTTTCACAGGATATGAAGTTTAAAACGTGGCGGCGGCTGTGGATTGCGCTTGCAGAAACGGAGATGGAGCTTGGATTAAGTGAAAATGGCAATCCGGTAATTACACAGGAGCAGATTGACGAGTTAAAGGCACATGCTGAGGATATCAATTATGATGTGGCAAGGGAACGCGAGAAACTTGTGCGCCATGATGTAATGAGCCATGTGTATGCATATGGACAGCAGTGCCCAAAGGCAGCAGGAATTATTCATCTAGGAGCAACCTCTTGCTATGTCGGCGATAATACGGATATTATTATTATGAACGAGGCATTAAAGCTTGTTCATAAAAAGCTGGTGAATGTAATTGAGGAACTTGCAAAATTTGCCGATCAATACAAGAATCTTCCTACGCTTGCCTTTACACATTTTCAGCCTGCACAGCCTACAACGGTAGGGAAGCGTGCAACGCTTTGGCTGCAGGAGTTTTTAATGGATTTGGAGGATTTGGAGTATGTGACGGGTAGTTTAAAACTGCTTGGATCTAAGGGAACTACAGGTACACAGGCAAGTTTTTTGGAATTGTTTAATGGGGATCAGGAAACCATTGATAAAATCGATCCCATGATCGCGACAAAAATGGGATTTCAGGAGTGCTATGCGGTATCTGGTCAGACCTATTCCCGTAAGGTAGATACAAGAGTGGCAAATATTTTGGCAGGTATTGCGGCAAGTGCACATAAAATGTCGAATGATATTCGTTTACTGCAGCATTTAAAAGAAGTGGAGGAGCCGTTTGAAAAAAATCAGATTGGCTCATCCGCAATGGCTTATAAGAGAAATCCTATGCGTTCGGAGCGGATTGCATCACTGTCACGCTATGTAATGATTGATGCATTAAATCCAGCAATTACTTCTGCAACACAGTGGTTTGAGCGGACTTTGGATGATTCGGCTAATAAGCGTCTTTCGATACCAGAGGGATTTCTTGCAGTTGATGGGATTCTTGACCTTTGTCTAAATGTTGTGGACGGGCTTGTGGTATATGATAAGGTGATTACAAAGCATATGCTTGCGGAACTGCCGTTTATGGCAACAGAGAATATTATGATGGATGCGGTGAAAAACGGCGGCAACCGACAGGAACTCCACGAGAAAATTCGGACACTTTCCATGGAAGCAGGCAAAAATGTAAAAGTAGAAGGGAAAGATAACAATTTACTGGAATTAATTGCCGCAGATCCAGAATTTAATTTGACATTGGAACAGTTACAGGCTACAATGGAACCGTCCAAGTATGTGGGGCGTTCTCCGATTCAGGTAGAGAATTTCCTTAAAAAAGTAGTACAGCCTGTACTGGAAAAGAATAAGGCAGAATTGGGAATTAAGGCTGAAATAAACGTGTAAAAACGGGAGGTAAATACAATATGGTAAAAGCAGTAGTAGGAGCAAACTGGGGCGATGAAGGAAAGGGTAAGATTACAGATATGCTTGCCCGCGAGGCTGACATTGTAATCCGCTTTCAGGGAGGAGCAAATGCAGGACATACAATTGTAAATAATTATGGGAAGTTTGCGCTGCATACACTTCCGTCAGGTGTGTTTTACAGTCATACCACCAGTATTATTGGGAATGGTGTGGCGTTAAATATTCCTGTTTTAATGCAGGAGATAAATTCCATCACGAGCAGAAATGTACCAATGCCAAAAATTTTGGTTTCGGACAGGGCGCAGATTGTAATGCCATATCATATACTTTTTGATCAGTATGAGGAGGAGCGACTCGCTGGCAAATCATTTGGTTCAACAAAATCGGGTATTGCGCCGTTCTATTCAGATAAATATGCAAAAATTGGTTTTCAGGTAAGTGAATTGTTTGATGATGCATTGCTCAAGGAGAAGGTGGAGCGCGTCGCAGAGCAGAAAAATGTGATTTTGGAACATTTGTATCATAAGCCTGCAATCAATATGGATGAATTGCTGGATACATTGCATCAATATCGGGATATGATTGCGCCATTTGTATGTGATGTATCAGAATTTTTGGATGAAGCGTTAAAGGCAGGAAAAAATATTTTATTAGAAGGGCAGCTTGGGACATTAAAAGACCCTGATCATGGAATTTATCCAATGGTTACTTCCTCGTCAACGCTTGCGGCGTTTGGTGCGATTGGTGCAGGCATCCCGCCGTATGAGATTAAGGAGATTTATACGGTCTGTAAGGCATATTCTTCAGCAGTCGGTGCAGGCGCTTTTGTTTCGGAGATTTTCGGTGAGGAGGCTGAGGAATTGCGGCGCAGAGGCGGCGATGGCGGCGAGTATGGCGCAACAACAGGACGCCCTAGAAGAATGGGTTGGTTTGACTGTGTGGCATCGAAGTACGGCTGCCGTTTGCAGGGAACAACGGATGTATGCTTTACCGTTTTGGATGTGCTGGGATATCTGGATGAGATTCCGGTTTGTACAGGATATGAGATTGACGGCAAGGTGACAACACAGTTTCCTGTTACGGCAAAGCTGGAAAAGGCAAAACCTGTGTTGACGACGCTAAAGGGCTGGAAAAGTGATATTAGAGGGATTCAGAACTATGAAGACCTTCCAGAGAACTGCAGAAAATATATTGAGTTTATCGAAGAGCAGATTGGATATCCGATTACACTCATTAGCAATGGACCAGCGAGAGATGATATTATTTATCGGAAAAGTAAATTGAAAAAATAAGATAGGAATGCAGAAAAAGAGGGGCTGTCGGAAAAGGATCGCATTTGTTCAATATATTGTGGGCAAACTGCATTTCCCGATAGTCCCTTTTTTGTGCACACGCCGATGTAGAAGAAATATGCCACGAAAGTGGCGCATCGGCGGCGCGCGAGTAGGGGAAGTTAACTTCTCTACTTGTATAGAGTAAAGGAGGTAATGATGTCTGTAAGGATTTTTGCGATGACGCATAAGCGTTTTGAAGTGCCTAACGATCCCATGTATATTCCAATGCATGTAGGTCATGCCAGTGCGAAAGAGGAATTGGGCTATCTGGGGGACGATACAGGGGATCATATTTCGAATTTAAACTGTTATTATGCGGAATTATCCGGCGTGTACTGGGTGTGGAAAAATTTTCACCGTGCGGATTATGTGGGAATTTGTCATTATCGACGTTTTTTAACAAACGAGGAGGGATATGTTTTTTCTGAGAGTGAGTATATGGAAATTTTACAAAACTTTGACATTGTAACAACCAAACAATTAGAACTGCCCAATTCTTATCATTATGGTTTTGGGGCACACCACAATATTCACACACTGGATGAAACAGGGCGCATTATACAGGAAATTTATCCGGAATATGCGGATACGTTTTATCGTCTTGTTATGCAGAATAAAACATATTTTGGAAATATTATGGTTGCAAAAAAAGAATTGTTTGATGCATATGCCCAGTGGCTGTTTACCATATTTTTTGAACTGCAAAAGCGGATTGATTTGACATTCGCAGACGATTATCATAAAAGAGTATTTGGATTTATCTCAGAATTTTTACTTTATGTGTGGGTGACTGCGCGCGGACTGCGTGCCTTTGAGTGCAGGGTGGCGATTATCGGTGAAAAAATGGAAACCAGAGAAGTTAAGGATAAGATGGCATTGTTTTTTCAGAAAAAAGACGTAGCAGGTGCGAAAGCGTATTTTGCGGAATGTTTGAAAGTAAGACCGGATGTATTAATGGAAGCGTCGGATATTACGGGGGAGTGTAAGATTTGCTTGCAGGCCGTATCAACGGCAAATTTAGAACTTGCGCAGTATGGAAGTAGTTTTCTGGATAGAATCTGTGAATACAGTGCAGTTATGCGATACTTTCGTGGGTTGAATGATATTGTGGTAAAGTGTATCAGTGCAGATGTAGAAGCGGAAGCGGTACAGTGGTTCCGTGCGCAAGGGGTAAGTGATATTGCATTGCAGGCAGCCATAAGGATTTACGCACCAGATGAAATTGTACGACAGAATGTATATGAGAAATTAGCACAATATTGTTTATGATAGTCAATAGAGTAATGATTTCTTAGAATTTGGCAAATATGCCGCTTACAAAAGAACATAGTAGTTTTTGTCTGCTTCGTATTTTTCCACATATTGCATGGCTTCTAGGAATGATAGAGATATCTTAAAATACACTTTATTGTTCCAAGGAACTAATTAAATGTTATTTCTTTATTTCTTAACAGTTCCTAATTTTTAGAAAGGAGGATATGCATTCGGTATGGGAAATACATATGCATATGTGCGTGTCAGCACAAAGGAACAAAATGAAAACAGACAGTTAATTGCAATGGAGGAGATGCAAGTACCCAAGAAAAATATTTATATTGACAAGCAGTCAGGAAAAGATTTTGCGCGTCCTATGTACCAGAAAATGATGGAGAAACTAAAGGAGGACGATTTATTCTATATTAAGAGCATTGACCGCCTTGGCAGAGATTATCAAGAGATTTTGGAGCAGTGGAGAATTTTAACCAAAGAGAAGAAAATTGATATTGTTGTATTAGATATGCCCTTGTTAGATACAAGAAAGGGCAAGGATTTAATGGGAACGTTTATCGCGGATTTAGTGCTGGCGCTGCTTAGTTATGTAAGTGAAAATGAGCGCCATAATATCCGCAGCCGGCAAAAGGAGGGGATAGAAGCAGCCAAAAGGAAAGGAACGCATTTGGGAAGAGTAATTGTTACTTCCGTTGTAATTGTTATTTCTGTTGTAATTGTTACTTCCGTTGTAAAAATTTGTTTGGTAAGTCTGTTTGATAAGAGAAAATAATATTGTTTTTGCGAATTTGCGGGAAAGGAAAAGTTATGGAAAGTCAAGTGGATAATACATATCACCATGAAGATATTGATACAAATTCAAAAAGTACAGAAGAATTAGAATCTATATTTGATATTATTTTCTCGTATATGGAACAGATAAATAGATTGCAGATGCAGTTTCACCCTTTAATTGAAGCAGCTAAAGGCAGTGAATGCGCTGAGGTATTTAGCAAGTACAGTGCAGAGGCAGATAAAATTTATGCGCAGCTACTGACAAAGCGAAAAAGAACGCTGAATTATGGGATTACTTATCCGCCGCGATTTATTGCAGTAAGTCGTAGCAGCAGACACACTGTCGAGGTGGATAAAAACCGCGCAGTAGCAACTGTCTATACAGAAACTGAGGGGAATGGAGGGTTGGATTATCAGTTTCGGCTTGTGAAAAAAGATGGGGAGTGGTTAATGAATAGTATAAAACAGCGATACCATTCTTCCGACAGAACGATAGAATACCAGTGGCAGAACTGTTATTTTTAGAAAAATAATAGTTGTATACAATCGTTGGCACGTTAGAATAATTCTGGATTCATAAATGCAGATACCGTAACATTTTTTTCAATATCTGAATATAATAATATCATTGGATTGGAAAGGATGATTTTATTATGCAGATATATGTAGTCAAGCAGGGGGACAGCTTGGAAAGCATAGCAGCAGTTTTTGCGGTAGATGTGGAAGAGATTGCTTATGCGAATCAGTTAGTTTCGCCTTATCAATTAGCCATTGGGCAGGCGTTATTAATACCAGAAATAGAGCAAATCCGTCAAAAAAGAGCAGTTTATGTTAATGGTTATGCTTATCCTTATATACGAAATGATGTGCTAACAGAAACATTGCCATATTTAACGAATATTTCTGTGTTTTCCTATGGATTTACTGCGAACGGAGAATTGGTTCCGCCGCAGACAGATGACAGTCGGATGATTAATGAAGCATGGATGCAAGGGGCAGCACCGTTAATGGTATTGACGCCGTTTGATCAGTCAGGAATGTTTAACAATTACTTAATTAGCGAGATTACGCATAATATGGAAGCACAACAGCATCTAATTGACCAGATACTTGCTGCAATGGAAGTAAAAGGCTTTGCCGGAATTGATATTGATTTTGAGTATATTCTGCCGCAGGATCGGGTCGCATATGCGGAATTTGTCGCCAATGTAAGAGCGCAGGCAGCCCCACTGGGATATCCTGTTTCCGTAGCGCTTGCACCAAAAACCTCCGCCGATCAGAAAGGTCTTTTATATGAAGGAAAAGACTATAAACTATTGGGGGAAGCCGCAGACAGTGTATTGTTAATGACCTATGAGTGGGGGTATACATATGGCCCGCCAATGGCAGTAGCGCCGATTAATAAGGTGCGTGAAGTTGTGGAATATGCTGTCACAGAAATTCCTACGAAGAAAATTGATTTAGGGATTCCCAATTATGGATATGATTGGACATTGCCTTTTGTGAAAGGCACTTCTAAAGCTCGTACTATCGGAAATGTGGAGGCAGTAGAGATTGCTGTTGCAAGCAATGCTGTCATAGAATTTGATCAGACTGCGATGTCACCGTTTTTCCATTATGAAAAAGAAGGCGTGCAGCATGAAGTGTGGTTTGAGGATGTGAGAAGCATTAAAGAGAAATTTCATTTAATTACAGAATATGGGCTGCGTGGAATGGGTTACTGGCAGGTTATGAAACTGTTTCGGGCAAATTGGCTTTTGCTTGTGGATACATTTGAGATTATCAAGTAATCGGGAGTTTGCGTTATTGGTAAACTTTAACGTTTGCCAGCGTATATTTTGTTATACTGAACGGCAGAAAGATTTGCCGTTCAGCTATGCAAGCCGCACGCTGCAAAGTGGTAATTTTCCTTCGTGCGGCTGTGTACATTTTGTTATGCTAAGGAACTGTTCAAAAATTACTCATGACAATTACTTGTCTAAATGTCCATCTGCGTCATCAGAAAATCTTGACATAGCCCGCTATGCCTGCGATTTTCTTCTTTGCAGCTGAACATTTATACGGCGTACTTGTCACAAGTAATTTCTGAACAGTTCCTAAGCGCCAGTCTTTTTGACGCTTAGTATATTATTGTTTAATTCGATCAATTTCTGCCAGATTTACACCTAAACTTGCCAGTGTAACTTTGAGTTCAATATATCGTTTGTGCATGGAATCATATGTGTCGGGATTTGTTTCTTTTATTGGAATCATCCAGTCTTGGAGTCTGGAAAATTCTGTAATATAATCTTTTATAATATCTGCTGCACTCGACATATAATCACCTGTCTTTCTATTTAGCTGTATGAATTGCTGCATTTTATTATAACTTAATCATAGGAGATTATGGAAAAGGTGTAAAGTAAAAAAACGTGGCTATTTTATATTCTCTGCAAATTTTTTATGAAATAAGCAGACTGCCGCAAACAAAGCGATACTGACAACGGAAACTATAATCCCTGAAATTAATCCTTTCGGGAAATAGGATAGGGAAATGGTGTGTGTCCCTTCTGAAAGATATACGCTGATAAAGGTATCCTCAAACAATGAAATATCCGTTTTAACACCGTCAACACGCAATGTCCAGCCCGGTTCATAGGGAACAGAGAGCACAAGCTGTCCGGCGTTTGTAATATTAATATGCCCGTCAAGATGTGTTTCAGTGTACCCATCTACAGTTAAAGTCTGGCGGCTTAACATATCAATCCATTTCTGCAGCACGTCTTCCTCTAATTTATAGAGCGATAAATTCAGATTTTCCCCATTTTCGGAGCGAAGAGAAACGGTTTCTCCTGCTTCGTGATAGCCTAAGTCCAGAATATACTTCTTTTTAATCTGTGTAAAGCTTTTGGACTGTTCTTCATATTCCATTTTTATCGTATCAATTTTGGTATTTTTTGCATAAGCGTAATAATGTGCATTTTCCTCAATAAAAACATCTGCCTGACTGCCGTAAGAACTAAACTCGACTGGGGTAAAAATATTTTCGGGAATCCCGATTTTATGCACTAATTTTATCTGTCGTTCAATTGGGTTTAGATTTTTGTCCTCGTCGTCCTCGTCTTCGTGCAGATTTTCCTCGACTTCTTCCGCGTCAGTAAAAAGCGCGTCCAAATTTGTTTGACGCAAATCAGCTTCATCGGTTGATTCTTCTAAGTCTGACGTAGTTTCTTCTGCTAAATCCGTAAATTCTGGTGTTTGCTCTTCTGGTATGTCCTGTTGTGAAATAACATAGCCAAGTGGAAGGGAAAAACGGTTTTTATATAAGTATAATTTTCCTTCGGTATCAGCAAGTTCAAACACATTGTCATATCCACGGTCAAGCGTGTAGAGCATATAGCGGTTTGCAAGCAGTGCCGCTGTAACAGGTGTAGCACCGTCAAAACAGTAATTGACACGACTGCCTTTCATTCCGTATTTTTCATAGAAATCGGATACTAGTACATTGAGTGTTGAGGAAAAATAAGAACTTCCCTGAAAACCAATAAGCATTGCGTCATTCTGCGTTCTGCGCGCAAATTTATCAAAGCGGAAAAAGTCACCGCCCTCGTTTTCTACAGTACGTTTCGTTAAAATTTGATACGAGTCATAATTGGATAAATAGGTTGTCCTTGACACCGTAGGTGCGCTTGTTAAATAGGTGTTGACACCGGATTCTGCAATAGTAACAAGCACCACAAGCAGCGCAGCCCATTTTGGAAAAGAGGCAGACGTTTTGTAAAAATGCAGAAATCCTGCATAAAAAAGCAAAAAAACTAAGGTCGCCAAAAAGCACACGCCTGTAAAGGAGTCATCTGTAATTAATTTTTCACATAACAGTACAAAAAATACTGCACCAGCAGAAACTGCTGTAAGTTCGCTTCCCCCATATTTTCGAATATGCATCAAAGCCTCAAAACAAAGCGTCAGCAGCAGGAAAATATACAAATAAGACTGTCTTGCAGGAAGGGAATCGGGATAATTGAGTCCATGCCATATAAAGTTCAGCGTATTTGTAGAGTAACTTACCAGCATAAATGCGAGAAGAAACAGCTTCGGCACTTTTTCACGGAGCGGGATTTTCTTTTGGAGGGCATATAGCGGAAGCAGCACAAAAATAGCAACGCCACAATAAATATTTGGCCAATGGTCAAGCCCTGTTTCGACGATAACATTAAAACAATGGCGCGCAAGCATATCAATGATAGAAAAATAGGTTTTCACTTTCTTGGGAAAACTAATATCGCTAAATTCCGTAAAGCGCAGAGCGGCAAGCTCTGGCAGTAGCAATACCGCAGCCATTCCGCCGGCAAGCAGTGAAAAAAGTCCAAAACGAAGAACCGCATTTGCATAAAAGTTGTTTATTTTATACGCAGACCCGTGCCTGGGAAATATGCTGCTAAAGCGGCGCACGGGCCGTGCAGCGAGTAGGGAAAGTCTTCCACTACTCGATTTTAGTTTTGGAAATGCCAGCGGTGCGGAATTGTTTTCGCTGGTTGGATTTTTGGCAATCAGCAGTACGATAAAGTAAAGCGTCAGGAAAATACAAAGCATAATAGATAAATAGTAATTCGATAAAATGGAAAGTCCCAGCGCAATACAGTACAGCTTGCATTTTCCTTCTATTACAAGGCGTTCCAAGCCAAGAATCACCAGCGGCGCAAGCACAATAACATCAAGCCACATTACATTCCAGTTATATGCCGCCATAAATCCCGACAGCGCATAAAACAGTGAAAAACACAAAACAATCCAGCTTTCTGTTTGGAAATGTTTCCTTATATAATAGGTAAATGTTAATCCGCACAGACCGATTTTTAATACCATAAAATAGGTCTGAAATTCCATTAAATATGGTTCCGGAACTAGCACGCACAGCCAGTTAATAGGGCTTGCCAAATAGTATGCATATAAGGCGATAAAGTTAGAACCAATTCCGGTATTCCATGAATAGAGCAGACTTTCGCCGTTTTTTAGTTTATGGTAAAACTCCGTGAGAAACGGAAAATACTGGTGATACATATCAATATGGAGAAACGATCGGTCAGCTTCCCCAAATGGAAAAATATCACGAATATAGAAAATTACAAGCATTATAATAATAGGAATGAGTAAGGAAAACAGATAAAGCTTGTCTATTTTCAGAAATTTCTTTAATTTCATATTGGCTCCAATCCGGGGTTGTCACAATAAGCTTTAAATATACAACATATAGTATTAATATCTGTATTATGTTAGATCTAAATGCGACAGTCCCATTTAATGTTTTTGAAACAGGCGGTGGTATTGTACAATTGCATAATTGTTTAATTCGCCCATAATCGTTTTGACTTCGGTGCTCTCACCCTTTGCGTTTTCGGCGCGCAGGGAAGTGAGTATAGGATATTTTTCGGATAGTTTTAATAGGTATGCAGTATAGTCATATTGCGGAAGCCCGCAGGCTTCTAATAGCTTTGCGCTTAGGTAATTCGCGCTTGTTTCTGCATGTGATTGGGAAGCAATGTCAAAGTTTGCCCATATAAAGTAGGGTACTTTGTACCGTTTGGCTTCGTCCTCCATGGATAAATTACTGCCGTTTTTCCCATTTAATTTCCAGATATTTGATACAACTGAATTGGTAGGCTGGTGATCTCCAAAGAAAATAATCATGGTATCTTCGTCTGCAAAAGAAAAATAATTCACAAGCCCTTCAATTGCTTCATCAGAAATCTTTATTAAGGAAAGATAATTATTTAAAGCCTTGGAATTACTGTTATCAACGATAATTTCAGGATGAAAGTTATCAAAATCGTCCGTGTAAGAGGAGTGATTTTGCATTGTTACATTAAAGACAAAAAACGGCGTATTTTTCTCTTTTTCTTCATATAATGCAATAATTTTGTCGTAACAGGCTTTGTCACTGACATATTTTCTGATTTTTTCGGGATTTTTGTAATCGCGGATAAAATAGCTTTCATCAAATCCAAGCAAAGGATATACCTTATTTCTGTCCCATCCGGTGCTGTTATAGGGATGCATGGCAATCGTTTGATAGCCTAAACTTTTTAAATGGGAAGCAAGCGAAGGCAGTTCCTTTTTAATATACTGTTGGTATGGAATACTCCCTTGCGGCAGAAATGCCATTGTATTACCCGTTAAAAACTCAAATTCCGTGTTGGCAGTATTTCCGCCAAGAACGGATACATTTAGATAACCCGAAATCGTATTTGGGGTACCCTCTTGCATTAAGGAGCGAAGAAACGGCATGTAATCTTCGTTTGTTTCAAAATCGCCCAGCACAGACAAATCGGAAAAGGCTTCGTTCATAATGACAATAATATTCGGCTTTTTGTCAGCGGTTGTGTTTTGGTTTTGAAAAGGCTCTAAAATCTGTTCCGCCATAGAAGCGCTGTAATTGTCTGGTTTGTCCACAGAAATATACTGTAGCTCCATTAAAAAGCCGACAGCGGTGCCGTCACGTTTACTAATCACGGTCGGCGTAAAAAGCTTGTCATACATACCATATTTGCGGATTGTGCTTTCTTGATGCAGCATCTGCGTAAAACTGCACAATAGTCCGGTAAAAATCAAAACGCCTGCAATGCGGACACCAATCATTGGCTTTTTCCATTTGTCTTCTGCTTTTAAACGCAGATTGGGAATGCCCTCTAAAATAATTAGAACAACAAAGCCAAGCAGTACAAAAATCGTTTTCTTTTCCAGCGTGTATTTAAAATTATCTGCCACACTCAGTGCCGTTCCAATGGAAAATAAGTCCCAAGGCATAATCGGGGCAGAACGGAAAGACAGCACATAATAATTGGCAAGTCCCACAACCATAAAGAAGATGCTTTGTAGGCGTAAAGACCATTTCAGCCGCCCAAATAGGAAAAAAAACAGAAGCATTAATAGTTCGAACAAATAAATATTTAAAAATTGTATAGGAACTTTCATATTTTCCCACGGGTTGCTGATATAAAATTCAAATAAATAAAAATTTACTACTGGAAATAATAGCATAGGGATAAAATTCCGAAGGCACCAAATCACCTTAGAATACTTTTGTAATAATCTTTTCATAATTTTAACTCCTTTATTCTGTTCCTTACATACCTATTCTGTTCTTGGAAACAGTTCTGTATTACTATAAAAACTGTTTTTTTAGTCAGATTTGGCAGAAATAGGCTGCAATAACTCTATTACAATATCATTTTTTTTTATTATTTTCAAGAAGGAAAGCTATTAAAATACCATGAAAATGATTGACGTATGGATTGGATTATTCTATAATACAAAATGATGCATAAAAACATAAGAATTTAAGGAATCGGTAATGAGATGATGATAAAAAGTATGACAGGCTTCGGAAGATGTGAAACGGAAGAAGGAAGCCGCAAATTTACAGTTGAGATAAAATCGGTAAATCACAGATATCTTGATATGAATATTAAAATGCCCAAAAAGCTGAATTTTTTTGAAAGTTCGATTCGCAGCGAGCTGCGCAGTTTTATGCAGCGGGGAAAGATAGATATTTTTATTGCTTATGAGGATTATTCCGAGAACAATATTAATGTAAAATATAATCGGGATATCGCTGCAGAATATTTTGCGTATTTAAAAGAAATGGCGGCAGAATTTAACCTTGAAAATGATATCCGAGTGTCTGCGCTTTCGCGGTATCCGGAAGTTTTTTCTATGGAAGAACAGACGATTGATGAAGAAGAAATATGGAAAGTGCTTGTAAAAGCACTGCGGGGGGCTGCGCAGGATTTTGTGGCATCACGGATAACAGAAGGGCGGAATTTAGCGGAGGATTTAATAGAAAAGCTGAATCTGATGCTGGATCATGTATCTTTTATTGAAGAGCGTTCACCACTGATAATCGAGGAGTATAGCACAAGACTGCGGGAAAAAGTACAGGAACTGTTAAGCGATGCAGCAATTGATGAAGCGAGGATTTTGACAGAAGTGACGATTCTTGCTGATAAAGTGTGCGTTGACGAGGAACTGGTACGCCTAAAAAGCCATATCGAAACCATGAAACAGGCATTGACAGAGGGCGGCAGTATTGGCAGGAAGCTTGATTTTATTGCACAGGAAATGAACCGGGAGGCAAATACGATTTTGTCCAAGGCAAATGACCTTGCAATTTCAAGCCGCGGGATTGAATTAAAGACGGAAATTGAAAAGGTACGGGAACAGATACAAAATATTGAGTAGGCGGCTTGAAATGCGTAAAACTTGTGAAGTATAACATTGGAAATGTGAGGCGCAGATGGAGAAACTAATTCATATTGGATTTGGAAATATCGTAAATACGGGAAAGATTATAGCGATTGTCAGTCCGGATTCTGCACCGATAAAGCGTATGGTGCAGAACGCCAAGGAAATGGGAACAGTGATTGACGCGACGCAGGGCAGAAAGACAAAAGCAGTGCTTGTAATGGAAAGCAGTCAGGTAGTATTGTCGGCACTGCTTCCGGAAACCATTGCGGGCAGGGCAATGAACGACAGTGCCGAGAACGGAGAGATGCAGGAGTCAGATTCTTAACAATTCTTAATTTCAAATATAGTTTTGTAGTCAGTGGATTTTAAGTTTGAAAATATAATAATATTTTAATAAAGAAAGGTGAGGGAAACCTATGTTACATCCATCTTATACAGATTTAATGAAAGTCGTAAACAGTGAGGTAGAGCCGGGGGAAGCGCCGGTGGTAAACAGCCGTTATTCGATTGTTATGGCAACTTCGAAACGTGCCAGACAGATTATTGCAGGCGAAGACCCATTGGTAGATACCCGTCAGACGAAACCGCTTTCTGTAGCGATTGAGGAGTTAAATAAAGGCAAGATTAAGATTATACCAGAGGAGTAATGATAAATCAAAGTTTATGAAAATTTTATTTGTTTCATTGGGATGCGATAAGAATTTGGTAGACACAGAAATGATGCTGGGGATGCTGATTCAGAAAGGCTATTCCATAACCGATGACGAGAACGAAGCAGACGCGGTGGTTGTAAACACGTGCTGCTTTATTCATGATGCTAAACAGGAAAGTATTAATACACTGTTAGAGATGGCGCAGCTTCGTGCGGACGGCAGTATTCAGGCGCTTATCGCCGCAGGATGCCTTGCACAACGCTATCAGGACGAAATTCAAAAGGAAATACCAGAGGTTGATGCGATTGTTGGCACAACGGCGATTGATGCAATTGTAGAAGCGCTCGACAGGGTTTTAGCAGGAAATTCAGATAAAAAGTCTAGTCGTTTTCTGGAGGATATTAACCGCCGACCCATTTATGGCAGAAAGCGTGTTGTCACGACAGGGGGGCATTATGCGTACTTAAAGATTGCCGAGGGCTGTGACAAACATTGTACGTACTGTATTATTCCTAAAGTACGTGGAAATTACCGCAGTATTCCAATGGAAAGCCTTGTGCAGGAGGCAGAGGAACTTGCGGAAAAAGGCGTAAAGGAATTAATTTTAGTAGCGCAAGAAACCACACTTTATGGGGTGGATTTATATGGAGAAAAGCAGTTTCCGGCTCTTTTGCGGAAGCTTTGTTCCGTTGGTGGCATTCAATGGATTCGAATTTTATACTGTTATCCAGAAGAAATTACCGAAGAACTGATTACAACGATCAAAGAGGAAGAAAAAATCTGCAATTATCTTGATATTCCAATACAGCACGCTTCCGACAGGATTTTAAAGCGTATGGGCAGACGTACCAGTAAACAGGAGATTATAAAGATTGTGGAGCGGCTGCGGACGGAAATTCCTGATATTTGTATTAGGACGACTTTGATTACAGGATTTCCGTCAGAAACAGAGGCGGATCATGAGGAAGTAATGCAGTTTGTGAACGATATGGAGTTTGACCGCCTTGGTGTTTTCACATATTCAGAGGAAGAGGACACACCAGCAGCACTGTTCCCGGAGCAGATTGCAGAGGAAATAAAGCAGAACAGACAGGCAGAAATTATGGAGTTACAGCAGGAAATTGCATTTGAGAAAGCACAGGACATGGTTGGAAGAACAATTACCGTAATAATAGAAGGGATGATTCCTGATGATCAAGTCTATGTGGCAAGAAGCTATAAGGATGCGCCGAACGTGGACGGCTTTGTTTTTGTGCAGTCTGCTAGGGAACTGCTGACAGGGGATTTTGTGCAGGTGCAAATCACAGGTTCCTGTGAATATGATTTAATAGGAGAAGTGGAAGATGAATTTACCGAATAAATTAACGGTTTTCAGAGTGATATTAATTGTGCCGTTTGTGCTGATTCTGCTCGGCGGTTATGCCCAGTGGGATTGGTTTATGACGCTTTTTGGCGGGATATTGGAGTATACAGACTATATTGCGCTTGGAATTTTTATTGTTGCAAGTCTTACCGATTTATTGGATGGCAAGATTGCCAGAAAGTACAATCTTGTGACAAATTTCGGAAAATTTATGGATCCGCTTGCGGATAAGCTGCTTGTCTGCGCTGCATTAATTTGTTTGATAGAATTGGAACGGATTCCGTCATGGATTGTAATTATTATTATTAGCAGAGAGTTTATTATCAGCGGCTTTCGGCTTGTGGCAGCAGATAATCAGGTTGTAATAGCGGCAAGCTATTGGGGAAAGTTTAAGACAACATTTCAAATGGTAATGGTATGCTTAATGATTGCGAATATGGATGCATTAAGCCTGCTGACACAAATTGTTATGTGGATTGCCGTTGTGCTGACCATTGTTTCGCTGGTGGATTATTTAGTGAAAAATAAAGGAGTTTTGCTGGATGGGAAGATCTAGTATAACCCGCACTAAATGCCCTGATGTTTGGCGCAGAATATTTTTCAGAGAGTACAAATTGCCAAGGCAATATCGCAGGCGCAGCGGTGGCTGCGTTGAAACTTGGGGAGTAGAGTTATCAGGAAAATAGGCAAGCGAAACATAGGGTTATTCCGTTGGGTTATACTAGTATAAGAGTTGTCTGTAACAAAAAATAAAAAAAGTTTCTGAGTGTGAGAAATAAACAAGCAAGATGGTAAAGTTATTTGTTTACAGTTCCCAAAGGAGAGAGAAGTTTATGGATTATAAGCCGTTACCAATCGGCATTGACAATTTTGAAATGCTGATTACAAGGGGTTATTATTATGTTGATAAAACCATGTTTATTAAAGATCTGCTGGACAAAAAGGGGTTGGTCAATCTTTTTACACGCCCGCGGCGCTTTGGCAAAACTTTGAATATGAGCATTCTCCAATATTTCTTTGAGGACGCAAGGGATGACAACGGGAAAAAAATAGATAACAAGTATCTTTTTGATGGGTTGAATATTATGCAGATTGGGGAGCGTTATCTTGCGCATAGGGGGCAGTATCCTGTGATTAATCTGTCGTTAAAGTCGGGAAAGCAGCCTGATTTTGAGATGGCGCGGGACAGTCTGATCGATGAGATACAGCAGGAATTTCAAAGGCATAAGTATATTATAAAGAGTAGCAGTTTGGATGCATATCAAATAGAAAAATTCGAAAATCTGCGCACGGGAAAAGCCCCAAAAGTGGAATACGCCAAATCCCTTGAATTTCTGTCGCAATGTTTACAGAAATACTTTGGCAAAAAGGCAGTGATTCTGATTGACGAATATGATGTTCCGTTAGAGCATTCTTTTCTTGAGGGGTTCTATCATGAAATGATCGGATTTATCCGCTCCCTGTTTGAATCAGCGTTAAAAACAAACGCAAGCCTAGAGTTTGCCGTGATCACAGGCTGCCTGCGTATTAGTAAAGAGAGTATTTTCACAGGTATGAATAACCTTGAAATAATTTCCATTTTAAACAAAAATTACGACGAATACTTTGGTTTTACGGAGCAGGAAGTAGAAAAGATATGTACAGATTACCATGTAGAAAAACATTACGACACGATAAAAGAATGGTACAACGGGTATATTTTCGGAAACGCAAACGTCTATAATCCGTGGAGTGTGGTGCGTTACATTAAGGATTTAAAAGCAGACGAAAACCAATTTCCCTCCTCTTATTGGGCAAACACTAGTTCAAACAGCATTGTGCGCAGCCTGATTGATATTGCCGATGAGGATACCAAGGGGGAAATCGAGGCGATTATCGAGGGCAAGATACTGATAAAGCCTGTACATGAGGATATTACCTATGACGAAGTTTACGAAACAATGGATAATCTGTGGAATTTTATGTTTTTTACGGGCTATTTCCGAAAAGTGCGGGAATGGATGGATGATGAAACGAAGCAGGTATTCATGGAATTGACTGTGCCGAATGAGGAAGTAAAGTATATTTTCCGCAGAAAAGTTCTTTCATGGTTTGACCAAAAGGTTAAGCAGAAGGATCGCAGCAGGCTGTTTCAGGCAGTGGTGGACTGTGACGCGTCGGCGGTGGAGGAGGAGATTGCGGAAATGCTGTTGGAAACCATCAGCTTTAATGACGCATATGAGAGCTTTTACCACGGCTTTTTGGCAGGCATTTTGTCAGGAATGAAAGGATATATTGTGAAATCAAACCGTGAAGGAGGGCACGGACGCAGCGATTTGTTTATTTCACCGGTAACACGCAGGAAAGCAGCATTTGTTGTGGAATTTAAGATTGCAGGAAGCATCCGCGAGTTGGAAGCAAAAGCGCAGGAAGCCATCCAGCAGATTAAGGATAGGATGTATATAAAAGAGCTTTATGATAATGGTTATGAGGTGGTTCATAAGTATGGCATTGCTTTTTTTGGGAAGGACTGTCAGGTGGTATTTGAGGAATAAATCGCTGCAATAGAATTATAACAAATTTTCTCCAATGTGTAGCCTTCTCTCCTTTTTTTCAATAAATTTATCATGCATCTGTTCGAGCAATGTAAAATCAACCATGCTTTTCAGATATCCAATGGCAGGATTGTTTTCCTTTTTCTGTTTATATAGTATTTTCGCATTCTGGATGATTTTATTTTTGTTTTTATGGATAAAAAGCATTTCCTTATGTATGAGAGTCTTATAAAATAAATCTTGTTCATGCTCCATATCATACAAGGTTAATTCCGATGCAGGAACAGGAATCATATTGCTTAGTTTCAAGGTTCTCTTTAATTCCAGTTTCCCGGATGAGGATTGGGATGTGATGCGGATAATAGGGATAATGATCCCACGGATTTTCTGCACTCCGTTTTCCAATCGGTAATCAGAATTTTTGGGTGAGGAAAGGGGAATGTAATAGTTATACCCGTTCATGCTGTATACAGTGCCAAGATACTTCCAGGTATGATTTCTGTCATTTTCTTTTGAAGAGAAAACATTTTTTCAACGGTGCTGATATACGAGATGTATTTTTCGGATACTTCATATAATTTCAATTCGTTCATTGGTGTTTCCTATAGAGAAAAGGGCGATCATGGCGATCACCCTTCGATTTTAAAGTTTCCCACTGTTTGGCAGGGAATCTCCTGATTAATAAAGTTTTCCACTATCTGGCAGGAACTCTCCTGAATATAAAGTTTTCCACTATCTGGCAGGAACTCTCCTGATGATGGTTTCCCATTTCTGATATTATTATACGTTTTTGCGGGAAATATGTCAATAAAAATGAATATTCCGCTGAAATTATTTTATGCTGCATTTTGCATAAATGCAAGAACTTTATCGGCAAAGCGAAGAGGGGATGGTGTGTATGGCAAGAGCGCAATTTGTCGAATCTCATGATAGCATCTCCACGCCCTTTGTCAAGAATGTGCTTCTAACCATTTGGCTACGCCGTCAGTATTATTACTTTCAATGATTCCCGTAGCAATTTCCTTTAATTCGTCAATTGCATTTTGAACTGCATATGCTTCATCTGCCATTTGAAACATGGAAATATCATTTGCCGAATCACCAAATACAATTACCCTCTGGCAGCCGCATAACTGTTTCACTTTTTGAATTGCTGATGCTTTTGTTGCATTCTTCGGACATAGTTCTAACCAATATTCCGTTCTGTATTTGTCTTGTTGAAAAACACAATTAATTCCCTCTATCTGTTTTACCCGTTCATAAAGGGGCTGCAATTCATTTTTGGGGGCAATCAATGTAAAGTAGCAGGTTTCCCCTTCATACAATTTATCTTCTGTATCAACCATATGAATACTCCTGTCTGCAGAATGGTTTTGCAAATAATCTTGAAAACCTTCATTCGTTCTTCCTGCTAGGCATAATTTTACTTCCTTCGCACCAAAATAAGCGGTTGCAAATCCGGGGATGGCGGTATCTGCTAAAGCCTGCCTTATGTGCCGCAATTCTTCTCCAAACATTGCAATCTCAATTTCTCTCTTGGACTGCGGATCGGCAAGAATGGTTCCGTTGCGGATAATGACAGGCAGGTGAAAGGAAATATTTTTTGTAATTTCAGAAGCGGAGCTAAGCGATCTTGCGGTTGCATATGTAAGAAATATACCTTGCGAAAGCAGACGATTCAATATGGTAACGCTTTCCTTTGAAATTATTTTATCATCCCGCATTAAAGTTCCATCTAAATCAGTAACATACAATGTTTTCATCATAGAATTTTCCCCTTTCTGTGATTATAATATCCATACAAAGCTGGTGTGGGAATCTGCTGCGCAAGCTTTTCCCCTTTTTCATGCTAGAAATACCTCTCTGTTTCTTTTGTTTCCATTTTACCATAGAAAATTGAAAAAAACCATATGTACGTGTGACATCTGTTGAATAATTGGTTTTGCAAAGAGCCCAATGCGGGAAAGCCGCACGCCGGTTTTTGTGAGGGGCATATCCTGTAAGGGATATGTCTACTCGACTAGGCGCTAAATTAGTAACGAAATGTAAAAATTAGAACTTGTTTTCGGTGGAAATATATGATAAGGTTATTGCAGTAAGAAAAACAGATATCGGAGTACGGCACAATTAAATCAATTTAGGTATTGACAAATGCGAACAAATGTTTTAAACTGGTTAATAGATAAAACATTCGTTCTTAAAAATTATGGAAAGTGAGAGGGAGATTTCAGATGGAAAAAGAAGAAAAATTAAAAGCATTGGATGCGGCGTTAAGCCAGATAGAGCGCAATTACGGTAAGGGAGCTGTTATGAAGCTGGGTGATACTGGTGCGCAGATGTATGTAGAAACAATTCCCACAGGCTCGTTAAGCCTTGATATTGCACTGGGGTTAGGTGGTATACCCAAGGGAAGAGTCATAGAGATTTATGGGCCGGAGTCTTCTGGTAAGACAACTGTTACACTCCATATGATTGCAGAAGTGCAAAAAAGAGGCGGTATAGCAGGGTTTATTGATGCGGAACACGCATTAGATCCTGCATATGCGAAGAATATCGGCGTTGATATTGATAATTTATACATATCCCAGCCAGACAACGGAGAGCAGGCACTTGAGATTACAGAAACAATGGTGCGTTCTGGTGCAGTTGATATTGTGGTAGTGGATTCTGTTGCTGCTTTAGTGCCAAAGGCAGAAATTGACGGTGATATGGGGGATTCTCATGTCGGTTTGCAGGCAAGGCTGATGTCGCAGGCACTGCGCAAACTGACAGCGATTATTAGCAAGTCGAATTGCGTTGTCGTATTTATTAATCAATTGCGTGAAAAAGTTGGGATTATGTTTGGCAATCCTGAAACAACAACAGGTGGCCGCGCACTGAAATTCTATTCCTCAGTAAGATTGGATGTTAGAAGAATAGAATCATTAAAACAAAGCGGGGAAATTATCGGCAACAGAACGAGGGTAAAGGTAGTAAAGAATAAAATTGCTCCACCTTTTAAGGAAGCAGAGTTTGATATTATGTTCGGTGAGGGAATTTCATCGGTCGGCGATATCCTTGATTTAGCAGCGAGTGTAAATATTGTGGTAAAGAGCGGCGCATGGTATGCGTATGGCAGTGGTAAAATTGGACAGGGCAGGGAAAATGCGAAGCAGTACCTAAAGGATAATCCTGAAGTTTGCAAAGAGATTGAGAATAAAGTGCGGGAGCACTTTGGGCTGCAAAGCGCAGCACCTGCAGCGGAACCCGAAGTAGAAGAAAAAACGGCAAAGAAAAGCAAGTCTAAGGAGTCGGCAGAAACTGCAGCACCTGTTGCAGAGAACTAAGGAACTGTCAATAAATAACGCATCAATTTGACTTGTCTAAATGTCCATCTGCGGCATCAGATAATCTTGACGTAGCCCCGCTGCGCCTGCGATTATTTTCTTTGCAGCTGAACCTATATACGGCGTCAAATTAACAAGTTATTTTTTGACAATTCCTAATATATGAAAAAACGTTAAGATTTTTCAATTTCTACACAACCCATCCTGCATAAGCGGACAATATGTGTTGTGTAGAAAGGCAAATCTAATCTTTTTTCAGTATAAAAGGAAATGCATTAGCGTACCATGTAATCCAAATTTGGCATTAGGAATTGTAGGAAAATAAGTGCTCAGATTGCGCAGGATATTTCTTCAAGATTGTAGGAGAAAAAATGTAGGCGCAGCGGGCTGCGGCGAGGCTTTTTCTCCTGCAAGATTGGAGAAATAGACAAGCAAGATGTGTCATTTATTTTTCTACAGTTCCTTAGTCAGTATCAGGCGTTACAGCAGGATAATGCAAAGAAGCGGGCAATAACAGACCAAAGCGTTTTGGAAGTGAAAATATGTTAGTGACGGAAATTGCAGAGATAACAAAATCAAAAGTTAAGATTTGCATTGATTATCAGATTTCATTTGCGCTATATAAGGGCGAACTTCGCAAATATGGCATAAAAAAAGAGGAAGAACTTTCTGAGGAAATCTATAATATGATTTTGAAGGAAGTACTGCCCAAGCGTGCAAAACTGCGCTGTATGAATCTACTAAAAAGTAGGGATTACACCAAGTTTCAGTTAGAAGAAAAATTAAAGCAGAATCATTATCCAGAGGAAGTGATTGCAGAAGCACTTCGGTATGTGCAGTCATATGGTTATATTGACGATATACGATATGCAAAAAACTATATTATTTCTGCAAATAACAGTAAGAGCAGGAAGCAGATAACGCTCGATTTAATGCGCAAGGGCATTTCTAAAGAGGATATAGAAACAGCATATGGACTGTGTGAGGAGGAAGAACCTCTTGTGGAGGAAGAAGCACTGATTGAGAAGCTGCTGGTTAAGAAGCATTATTGCAGGCAAGAGGCGACTTTGCAGGAACGCCAAAAAATAATTCGATTTTTGTTTCGAAAAGGATTTTCATTGGATAAAATATACAAAGCAGTCGGACAAGAATATTGATTCAAAAATAATATTCGGCATATAAGTCTTGACATAACAGTTTATAAAGGGTAAAATTGAAGTGTTGTAATATCAGCATCTAATTCTTGCGCGTAATACGCATTTGAATAATATGCGGCTGGAATATTAGATTATTCCACGTGAGATTGTACAATGAAAATTTAATAAGGAGGTGATCCTGTACATGCCGATCTTTGCAATTTGTGCAATAGAAGCGATTATTATTATTGCATCATGTGCGGTAATTGGCTACTTTGTAATTTCCAATTATAAGAAAAATCAAGAAACAACAATTGGAAATGCAGAAGATAAGGCTAGGGAGATTATTGATGAAGCGCTGAAAGCTGCAGAAACAAAAAAGAGAGAGGGACTTCTTGAGATTAAAGAGGAATCGATTAAGACAAAGAACGAACTTGATAAGGAGATCAAAGAGCGCAGGGCAGAAGCACAGCGCTATGAGAGAAGGGTTCAGCAGAAGGAAGAAAGCATTGATAAGAAGGCTGAGTCTATCGAAAAGAAAGAAGTGAGTTTGACTGCACGTGAGGAAGAACTTGCAAAACAAAGAGCAATTGTCGCAAGGCTAAATGAGGAGCGGGTACAGGAACTGGAACGAATTTCCGGATTGACCTCTGAACAGGCAAAAGAGCATTTATTTAAAATTGTTGAAGACGAAGTAAAACATGAAACAGCGGTGATGGTAAAAGAGATGGAAGCAAGAGCAAAGGAGGAAGCTGATAAGAAGGCGAAAGAGTATGTCGTGACAGCTATCCAAAAATGCGCTGCAGATCATGTATCTGAAACAACAATTTCCGTTGTGCAGCTTCCCAATGACGAGATGAAGGGAAGAATTATCGGCAGAGAGGGACGTAATATCCGAACGCTTGAAACATTGACCGGTGTGGAGTTAATTATTGACGATACGCCGGAGGCCGTTATTCTTTCTGGATTTGATCCTATTAGACGGGAAGTGGCAAGAATCGCGCTCGAGAAACTTATCGTAGATGGCAGAATCCATCCGGCAAGAATCGAGGAAATGGTTGAAAAAGCCCAAAGAGAGGTAGAAGTAATGATTAAAGAGGAGGGGGAAGCTGCTACGCTTGAAGTAGGTGTGCATGGTATTCACCCCGAACTTGTAAAACTTCTTGGCAAAATGAAGTTTAGAACAAGCTATGGTCAAAATGCATTAAAGCATTCCATTGAAGTGGCGCATTTAACAGGATTATTGGCTGCGGAAATGGGGCTGGATGTGCGTATGGCAAAAAGAGCAGGTCTTCTTCATGATATTGGTAAAGCAGTCGATCATGAAATGGAAGGCTCACATATACAGCTTGGTGCGGATTTATGCAGAAAGTATAAAGAATCCGCAATCGTCATTAATGCTGTAGAATCCCATCATGGTGATGTCGAGGCGCAGTCGTTAATTGCCTGTCTGGTACAGGCCGCTGATACTATTTCAGCCGCAAGACCGGGTGCAAGACGTGAAACTCTCGAAACATATACAACCAGATTAAAACAATTAGAAGAAATAACCAACAATTTTAAAGGTGTCGATAAATCTTTTGCTATTCAGGCAGGTAGAGAGGTTCGTGTTATGGTAGTTCCTGAACAGATTAATGATGCTGACATGATATTGCTGGCACGCGATATTTCCAAGCAGATAGAAGCAGAACTGGAATATCCTGGACAGATTAAGGTCAATGTTATAAGAGAATCTCGTGTTGTTGAGTATGCGAAATAATTAAAAGATGCAAATTATAAAACCGCTAAAAGTAATTTTTAGCGGTTTTCTTAATGCAAATGGGTTAAATGCAAAAAGGAGAATATTATGGATGAGAAAATAATTCGGTTAAAGAGGGAACTTCAGTGTGAGGGTAAAATTACAAAATATTATAAGGATACCATTCAGCTTCCTAATGGAGAAACTGCTGAATGGGATTTTGTAGGGCATAATGGTGCAGCCGCAGCGGTTGGGGTATTGGAGGATGGCAGGCTATTAATGGTTTCACAGTATAGAAATGCTCTGGATAGGTTTACACTGGAGATTCCGGCAGGCGGCTTGCAGACACCTGATGAGCCGACACAGGAAGCAGCAGCAAGAGAGTTGGAGGAGGAAACAGGTTATCGGTGTAGAAAAATAGAAAAGTTGATAACAATACGAACAACAGTTGCATTTTGTAATGAAAAAATAGATATTTATTTGGCGACTGATTTGGAGAAAACAAAACAGCATCTTGACGAAGATGAATATATCAATGTGAAAACGTATACATTGCCAGAGTTGGAGGAAATGATCTATAGTGGTACAATTGAGGATTCAAAAACAATTGCAGCAATTTTGGCATATAAGAATAAATTTATAAAATAATTCATAGCTTTAAACAAGTACATTGTTTAAGGGGACAAAATGTTTTATGAATCGTTTAAATACAGGAGAACCAACGAAATATGCAAATGCAGCATTTGATGAAAAAAATAATTATGCAGATTATAAATCCCATAACAACGGACAGGTAGGGCAAGAATATACAACAGAAAGTTTAGAAGGAAGAACAGGACAGGTCTATAACGATAACATATCGTTAGGAACAGATTCAATGGGAGAACCATCTATAGAAACGGTCTATAAAAGGATGCATTATGGGAACACGATGCCAGATGGCAGAATGCTTGTCTTTATGACAGGGTTCTGCCTTGGTATGGTGTTTTTCTATTTCAGCAAAGGAAGCGGGATTGACAGCAATCCTTTAACTCCGCTCTTGGCACCAAGTCAGATTTCACAGCTAAAAAATTTTGAAACATTTAAAGGAGGATTATTGGAATATGTAACGATTACGCGCTTAGGTCAGCTTATATTTTTATTTTTGTGTGCGACAAGCGCAATTGGAGGAATATTGGCATATAGTATTCTAGGCGGATTAGGGTTTGAATTTGGATTATTGATGTTTTCTTCCGTTTATCAAAATGGCATTTTAGGTATTTTATTGGCAATTATGATGTTTTTCCCACATGGAATATTTTATATTATCGTATTTTTAAAAATTTTTTATAAATTTTGGGGGATTGACAAAAAATATTACCATAACAACAATGCCATAAATTCAAGCAGTTGGCATAATAAGGTTACAGAACTACGAAAAATTTTGGTTATTTTGACGGTGTTTTGTTTTGGAATTTTGTCCGAAACTTATATTAACCCGGAAATTTTAAGAAAATTAGCCCTATTATTCTGAAATATACTGTGTTTTTGAAATTTAACATAAAATTAATACATTTTTCAGAAGGAATTTTAAGTAAAGACAGAAAATTTTTCAAAAAATTCCAAAATTTTCTGAAAAAGTATTTGATTTTATGTCAAATCACATATATAATAGAAGTAGGCATAAGGGTAAATACTTTTTATGAGGAGGTTTTTGTAATTTATGGAAAGGGAAATTAATAATTTTATTTCTTATTTACATAATATAAAGAAAACTTCGAATAATACTGAATTATCGTATAAAAGGGATTTGGGTAAGCTGTGCCAGTATTTAGTAGAAAATGGAATATCTGACGTAAATGGAATTACTACAGAGGTTCTGAGTTCCTATATTGTGTATTTAGGAGAAAACCATTTTGCCGCTGCTACCATTTCAAGAAATGTGGCTTCTATCAAGGCATTCTTTCATTATTTATATAAAGAGGGCATTGTGGAAAAAGATGTTTCTGATGGTTTGAAAGCGCCCAAGATCGAAAAGAAGATGCCAGAAATTTTAACAACAGAGGAAGTAATCTGGCTGCTTGAACAGCCAAAGGGCGATACGCCCAAAGAAATCCGCGACAAAGCAATGTTAGAGCTTTTGTATGCGACCGGAATTCGCGTGACGGAACTAATTACCCTAAAAGTTTCCGATGTAAATATGCAGATGGGATTTATTATCTGTAGAGATGGCAGCAAAGAGAGAGTGATTCCATTTGGTGCTGCCGCAAAAAGAGCAATGATTCAATATTTGGAAAAAGCACGAAATGTAATGCTGCTTGACTTGCATTCTGATATCTTGTTTGTGAACTGTTCCGGACAGCCGATGAGCAGACAGGGTTTTTGGAAGCTGATTAAGTATTATGCAAAGAAAGCAGGAATTGTAACGGATATTACACCACATACTCTTCGGCATTCGTTTGCGGCACATTTGGTTGAAAATGGCGCTGACCTGCGAAGTGTTCAGGAGATGCTGGGACATTCTGATATTTCCACAACTCAAGTTTATGCGGCAATGACGCATAATAGAATTCGGGAAGTTTATGCGAAGGCACACCCGAGAGGATAGTTACATTATAATTGCTAACAAAGATGGGGCTGTCGCATTAAGGAAGAACTATACAAGATATTATAACAACGTGTTGCGCTTAACACTATATCTTGTATAATCAAGGCTTATTGCGACAGCCTCATTTTCGTGATAATTCCCTATCCAAAGCAGTTTAAAATCAATATTTTTCCTTATTTTAGCGCAACCACTCTACCCAAATTTGAAATCTTACATTCCTTAAAATCCCCCAACATTTTGGATAGTTTGGCGTATCCGTAATTGGAACTTTTGAAATCAGGATATTTCCGCATTAATTTTTGTGCAAGTTCTCCGACAGTAATGGAATTTCTATCACATTTTTTCAGAATCCCAATAACCTCCTGGCGGATATCGTCGAGCGTTACATCCGCGGTTCGCAAATGCGCAGTTACTGTATTCTCTGTGTATTCTAGCGAAATGGTATTTTTAAATTCTGCTGCTTCCAGAAATTTAGAAAATTTTGTGTATTCGTAGTTTCGGACATCAAACGAGGGATACATTTTAGACAGGCGGCTTCCTAGTTCGCCAATATCCATTGAAGTGCCATCGGTTCCGTTTTCTGTAATAATTTTAATCAATGCTTTTCCAATTTCTGTTAATGGTGTTAAAGCGTCGGTTTCTGCGGCGGCGGATTCATCTGCGGCAGCGGTTACATCTACATTGGAAACTAAATCAAGTAGAACAAATTTCTCACAGGCAGAGCGGAAAGGTTCGGGTGTTTTGCGTTCCCCCATACCGATTACGTACATCCCACTTTCCCGCAGTCGCATAGCAAGGCGTGTAAAATCGCTGTCACTGGAAGCAAGGCAGAAGCCGTTGACATGACCAGAATATAAAATATCCATTGCATCAATAATCATTGCAGAATCTGTGGCATTTTTGCCGCTGGTGTAGCTGTACTGCTGTACTGGATTAATGGAATTTGCAAGCAAAACATCTTTCCATTTCGTTGCGTTAGAACGTGTCCAGTCCCCGTAAATTCGTTTGTAAGTTACTGTGCCATATTTCGCTAGTTCATCAAGAATAATCTTGATATAATTGGCACTGATATTATCGCTGTCAATCAGCAGAGCAAATTTTTTTTCTTCCATAAATTGCAGTATCCTCCCTTGCTGGGAACCGTCCAAAATTAATACAGTGTTCCCCTGTTATTCATTCGGCAATATAAGGAACTGTATAGGAATAACTTGTTACTATTCACAGTCGAACTGATATGCGAATAGTAACAATTACTTTACAAGTTTGCAATGTTATTTTTACAGTTTCTAAAAATGCCGGTATAATATCTATAGTTTAACACATAATTGTTCTTTACAAAAGAAGTATTCGTATAATTCTTAATAGTTCCTAACAAAAGTAATGGAAACCTGAAATATATAGTTGAAAAAACCCTTAAATTCGATATAATAAATATATTGGAAGTTATAAAGTATATAAAGTGAAAATACGGAGGGACTTACGAATGGGAATGGTGAAGCGTATTTATGTTGAAAAAAAGGCTTCTTTTGCAGTAAAGGCGAGAGAGCTGGAAGAAGAATTAAAAGGGTATTTGGGAATTGACGGGCTAGAGCAGGTGAGAATTTTTATCCGTTATGATGTGGAGAATCTGTCGGATGCTGTGTTTGAGAAAGCTTGCAAAGGTATTTTTGCGGAGCCGCCAGTGGATGACCTGTATTATGAAAAAATCGAAATGCCCCAAAACAGTCGCTGTTTTTCGGTGGAGTTTCTGCCAGGTCAGTTTGATCAGCGTGCGGACTCTGCGGTGCAGTGCGTGCAGTTTTTAAAAGAGGACGAGAAGCCGATTATCAAAACGGCAGTTACGTATCTTTTAGTAGGAGCAATTTCCGATGAAGCGTTCCAGAAAATAAAGGCATACTGTATTAATCCGGTAGATTCTAGAGAAACGGATATGGTAAAACCTGAAACGCTGATAACCGTGTTTGATGAGCCAGCAGATGTGGCAAATTTTGATGGCTTTACCCAGATGACACAAGACAAGCTGAAAACGCTGTATAATTCGCTAGGGCTTGCCATGACCTTTAAAGATTTCCTCCATATTCAGAATTATTATAAAAACGAGGAGTACCGTGATCCCACAGTAACGGAAATCCGTGTATTAGATACGTATTGGTCGGATCACTGTCGTCATACGACTTTTTCAACGGAATTAAAAGATATAACATTTGCGGAAGGGTATTATACGGAACCAATCAAAGCTTCCTATGAAAAGTATCTTGCCGCACGAGAAGAACTCTTTGCAGGCAGGAAAGATAAATACATTTGCTTAATGGACTTGGCGCTTATGGCAATGCGGAAGCTGAAAAAGGACGGAAAACTACAGGATATGGAAGAATCGGACGAGATAAATGCTTGTTCGATTGTGGTTCCTGTTGCGATTGAAAAAGAGGACGGAAGCGGAACCATTACAGAGGAATGGCTTGTCAGCTTTAAAAATGAAACCCACAATCATCCAACAGAAATTGAACCGTTCGGTGGTGCAGCAACTTGTCTTGGTGGTGCAATCCGCGATCCGCTTTCCGGACGTTCCTATGTATATCAGGCTATGCGTGTAACTGGTGCGGCAGACCCAACAGTGCCTGTAGAGGATACCTTAAAGGGTAAGCTTTCCCAGAAAAAATTGGTGCGCGGTGCTGCGAGCGGTTATTCCTCTTACGGCAATCAGATCGGGCTTGCAACAGGATTTGTAAAGGAAGTTTATCATCCAAATTATGTGGCAAAACGTATGGAAATCGGTGCGGTTATGGGTGCTGCACCACGTGCAAATGTAATTCGGGAAAATTCTGACGAGGGTGATATTATTATTCTGCTTGGTGGACGGACAGGGCGTGATGGCTGCGGCGGCGCAACAGGTTCTTCCAAGGTGCATACAGAGAGCTCGATTGAAACCTGCGGCGCGGAGGTACAAAAGGGAAATGCGCCAACGGAGCGGAAAATTCAAAGGCTGTTTCGCCGCAAAGAAGTTAGCCGTTTAATTAAAAAGTGTAACGACTTTGGTGCTGGCGGTGTTTCGGTTGCAATCGGGGAACTTGCGGCTGGTTTAGTGATAGATATGGATAAAGTACCTAAGAAATATGCAGGATTAGATGGTACAGAACTTGCAATTTCGGAATCACAAGAGCGTATGGCGGTTGTGGTTGACCCTAAGGATGTAGCACAGTTTTTGGCATATGCAGCGGAGGAAAACTTGGAGGCAGTTGAAGTTGCAGTAGTCACCAAAGAGCCAAGGCTTGTGATGCTTTGGAGAGGGAAAGAGATTGTCAATCTTTCAAGGGCATTTCTGGATACAAACGGTGCACATCAGGAAACGGGTGTATATGTGGAAACACCTGTAAAAGAGGAGAATTATCTGCATAAAACTGCGTTGGAAACCGTGCAGCAGGCAGTCGATCAGGGCGGATTCAAAGCGGCAATGCTTGCAACGTTAAACGACTTAAATGTATGTTCGCAAAAAGGGCTTGTGGAAATGTTTGACGGCTCCATTGGTGCGGGCAGTGTGTTTATGCCTTACGGCGGCAAATATCAGTTAACGGAAACGCAGTCAATGGTTGCGAAACTTCCGGTATTAAATGGAAAATCCAATGCGGTTACTATGATGGCATATGGTTTTGACCCATACCTTTCAAGCTGGAGTCCATATCATGGTGCGGTTTATGCAATTACGGAATCAATGGCAAAAATTGTAGCAGCAGGCGGCGATTTTACGAAAATCCGTTTTACGTTCCAAGAATATTTCCGCCGCATGACAGAGGAGCCTTCACGATGGAGCCAGCCATTTGCAGCACTTTTGGGCGCGTATGACGCGCAGATTGGGTATGGACTGCCTTCTATTGGTGGTAAAGATTCTATGTCAGGTACATTTAATGATATTGACGTACCGCCGACGCTTGTTTCCTTCGCGGTGGATGTGGCACAGCAGAAGGATATTATTACGCCAGAGTTAAAGCAGACAGGCGATAAATTAGTAGTGTTTGAAATGCCGAAAAATCAGTATGATCTTCCAGATTATCAAGCAGTTATGGAATTGTATGGGGAAGTTGCGAAACTGATCGCGGACGGTGTAATCCTTGCAGCTTATGCATTGGATGCGAAGGGTATTGCCGCCGCAGCAGCAAAAATGGCGTTTGGTAATCAGATGGGGGTGCAGTTTGACAGCGGGCTTGCAATACAGGAATTGTTTGCAAACACGATGGGAAGCATGATTGCTGAAGTTCCAGAAAATCAATTGGAGGCATTGGTTCAATGTGGTGTAGCTTATAAAACAGTCGGCACTGTGCTTGCGGAAAAAGAGGGATTTGTATACAAAGATGTTACCCTTCCAATGGACGAGGCGATCCAAGCATGGACTTCTAAGTTAGAAAAGGTATTTCCAACACGTTCCGGCAGCACAGAAAACAAGGTGATAGAAACTAAACTATATAATACGGATACCGTTTATATCTGTAAGCATAAAACAGCAAAACCGACCGTATTTATACCAGTATTTCCCGGAACAAATTGTGAGTATGATTCTGCGGCAGCGTTTGAGCGTGCAGGTGCCCAAGCAGTAACAAAAGTCTTCCGCAATCTGTCGGCTTCTGATATTCGAGAATCGGTTGCAGAGTTTGAAAAGACAATTGCACAGGCACAGATTATTATGTTCCCTGGTGGATTTTCAGCAGGTGATGAACCGGACGGAAGCGCGAAATTTTTTGCAACAGCGTTTCAAAATGAAAGGATGAAGGAAGCAGTCAACAGGCTGCTCAATGAGCGTGACGGGCTTGCGCTTGGTGTCTGCAATGGTTTTCAGGCGATGATTAAACTGGGGCTTGTTCCATATGGTGAGATTGTGGGGCAGAATGACAATTCGCCGACGCTGACTTACAATACCATTAACCGCCATATTTCAAAAATGGTATACACAAAAGTTGTTACCAATAAATCGCCTTGGCTGCGGCTGACAGAGCTGGGTAAAACGTATGTTACACCGGCCTCTCACGGTGAAGGGCGTTTCGTTGCTTCTAAGGAATGGATTGACAAGCTTTTTGCGAATGGGCAGGTAGCGACACAGTATGCAGATGTAAATGGGAACGTTACAATGGATGAGGAATGGAATGTAAATGGTTCCTATGCTGCAATTGAGGGAATTACTTCGCCAGATGGCAGATGCCTTGGTAAAATGGCGCATATTGAACGGCGTGGCGATGCAGTAGCTATGAATATTTATGGCGAACAGGATCTTAAAATTTTTGAAGCGGGTGTACAATATTTCTTATAAAAAACTTGCACAAATGTGGGTATTACGGTATAATAGCAACAAATGTAATTTTGCGGAGGGCTATCAGTATGGACGACTTGGATAAAGCATTAGAAAAATTATTAGCAAAAAGCAGGCCGCCATTATGTGGAATGTGCGGCGGCAAGCTGGTTCAGGCAGGCAGCGGGATTTTTAAATGCGAGCGATGCGGGAATGAGGCACTGGACGATTATGGCAAGGTTCGGAAATATTTGGATGAACATGGGCCTTCGCCTGCAATTGCTATTGCACAAGCAACTGGAGTGGACAGGAACTTAATTTCACGCTTTTTAAGAGGCGGGAAATTGGAAATTCCAGATGGAAGCAAATATTATTTAAGATGTGAGAAGTGTAGCTGTTCCATAAAATCTGGCAGATATTGTGAAGACTGTGCAAAGGAATTATCCGGCAATACCCACAAGGTATCCTATGTGGATATTGGAGATAGACCTAAGTTGAATGGGAAAGGAAAAATGCGTTATACGCAGGATAAATAATAATGAAAAGATTGATAAGTATAAATTAAGGATAATTTATACTGCTTAACCGTTAAATTTCCGAGTAACCTGACTACATAACGCCAGCCATATACGTTTAACCAGTGCAGTACGGTAAATTATGGCGTTATGTAGTATATACTCGTGAATGCATTTAATTGCCGCTTACTACATCAGCATTGTAGAAGCGTTCACTCGTTATACATTTAGATTGGCAATTGTTTTCGTTCATGAGTATAATATACTCACGAAAGTTCAAATTTACCACATATTCACAATGTTTTCCAGTCGTGAGCCGGGTAATTTGGCAAATTTTAGTGACGATGAGTATAAATAGCGCATGGAAAATGGTTCGATATTTTGTTTATACGATAATGCGATCGTAAACCATATAAAATAATGTGCCAACAACGCCCGACCCTAATATAATCTGGATTGCACCAAGTTTCCATTTGCGCAGCAGAAACAAGCAGCCAAGAAATAAGCCGATTTCAATAAACTTTAGATTTCCAATATGGAAATCCACCTGCTCGTTTTGGAAAATAGCAAGCGTAAGAATGGATAATCCAGCACAGGATATCAGTGAAACAACAGCTGGGCGAAGGCAGCCTAGAACTGTCTGTACTCCTGAGAAATCTCGATACTTATAATAATAATATGCCAGAATCAAGCATATGGTAAAGGGCATTAAAATACATCCGAAAGTGCAGATAATTGCGCCTGGAATACCAGCAAGCCGCATTCCAACAAATGTTGCGGAGTTAATGGAAATTGGGCCGGGCGTCATTTCTGCAATGGTAATTAGATCAGCAAATTCTTCTATGGTCATAAGCTGCCATACATTGACAACTTGATTTTGTATCAGTGGAATTGCGGCATAGCCGCCGCCGACACTAAACAAGCCGACTTGCAGGAAACTAATAAATAAAATAAAAACAATAGACATAATTGTGTCCTCCATTTGTGGTACTAGCTGTTTATTTGGCTTATTGTTGTGATGCGTTATTTTTTTCGAGGAAGACGCAGATAATTCCTGTAGCAAGGCAGGCGATAATAATTATCATAGCGCTGATATCGAAGAAATATCCCATAACAAATGTAATAATCATTAATGCGATATAAAGTGTGCGCTTAGTTGTCAATACATTTTTGGCAAGATTGATAACCACGTCAAAAATAACAGCGGCTACACCCGCACGCATTACAGTTAATGCCGTTGTAATAATCGGATTGCTGCGGAACTGATCATAAAATACGGCAATTAAGGATAAGAGCAGCATCGGTGGGAGAATTGTTCCAGCCACTGCAACCAAAGCACCGATAATGCCGTGAAGCCGGTATCCAAGAATAACGGAAGCATTTACCGGAATAGGGCCAGGTGAGGACTGCGCGATTGCAGTTACATCAAGCATTTCATCTTCTTCGAGCCAATGGTGTTCTTCTACTACTTTTTTCTTCATTAAGGAAACAATCACAAAGCCGCCGCCAAACGTACAGGCGCTTAGCGCAAACATACTATAAAATAATTGTTTTAACAAAGAGTAATCAATTGGGTGTTTTTGATTTTGGCTTCGGTAGGATTTCTTATTTATTTCTTTATTCATAAAAGACAATTCCTCCGCGAATTATTTTTTTATTATTAATTCCATTTGTTTTTGATAAAAATAGTATCATAAACGTCAAATACTTTTGTCGTTTATGATAAATCGGGATTATAGAGATAGTTTTTCCGGCTTATAGCAAAAAAATACAGTTATAAATTGGCAATATAGATATATTTAATTTGATTTTTTTTAAATGGTTCCGTTATAGTACAATCTGCATAGGATAAATTGATAAAATAAAAAAAGGAAATAAAAAGATGTTGGATCGTACACCAAAAGACTTGTTTATGGATATTTTGCGCAGTAAAAATCCAGACGCAGTAGCATGGATAAAAGGAAATGAGGAGAATCCGCAGATGAGCGGCGCTGTGCGTTTTTTTTCGACACCCTATGGAGGAATCTTGGTAGAAGCGCAGTTATTTGGACTTCCTAATATTAAGACACAGCACTCTTCCGATTTTTATGCAATGCATATTCACGAAAATGGTGATTGTTCTGTGCCATTTGACCACACAGGTGAGCATTATTCTAAAGATGACAGTCCGCACCCACAGCATTCCGGCGATATGCTGCCGTTAATGGGAAATCAGGGCTATGCATGGACAGTATTTTATGACAAACGTGTCACAATACAAGATATTGTAGGTAGAAGCGTGGTAATTCATGCAATGCCGGATGATTTTATGACACAGCCGTCAGGAAATTCCGGCGCAAAGATTGGATGTGGAGTAATTCGACAGTAAAATACAATAGTAGTAGAATATAATAGTATATATAATCGTAATAGAAACGTGAGATTGCACCAAAGTGTGTAAGGATGTGATGGAGCTGCTGCATTAGCGGATGAAAATTCATGAGGCGGCAGCTCTTTTTGGGTTAAATATTACAGTTTATCGAGCAACTGTATTACAATTCATATCCACGCTAATTCTATTAACTTATAAGTTATTGAGGTGTAAATCAATGTCATTTACTAATACTGGCGAACGCTAAAATTTGCCAATGATGTCGACTCACGAGCATGTAATCTTTCGGATTTTGGCAAAATATATTGCTCGTGAGGATAAGAGATTGCCGTTATAAAACAACGCTGATAAACCACAATTTTTTGTATATTCTGATTACAAGATATACATGTTATGGGCTTAAGTTAATGGCATTGGGTGTAAATTATAACAAAATTTGTACAAATATGTTATAGAGAAAGTATTTTGAGCATGATTCCCACTACTTTGACGTGGGTGTGAACCATAATAGAACGATAACGAGTAAGTACATTGATAAATAGATATATTGATATGAATATATCTTGACACTGACAAGATTAGAGTTTATAATATAGTCACTGTCAAGATTATAGGAAGGAGATACAAATATTCTATGAAAAAATCATGTTATCATCATGGAAATTTAAAACAAGATTTGATTTTGGCAGGGCTAAAACTGATAGAGCAGGATGGAATTGCGCATTTATCACTGCGTAAGGCAGCGGCAATGTGCGGTGTCAGCCATGCGGCTCCCAAAAGTCATTTTCAGAATAAAGAAGAATTTGAGGAAGCCATTCGTAAGTATATTACACAAGAATTTACAAGATATTTGCAAGAAGTAATTGATGCCAATACAAATCAAAATGAAATTATTTGTGATATGGGACGGGCATTTGTTAGGTTTTTTCATGATTATCCTCAAAGTTTTTCCCTAATTACCAATCAGAAAGACATTCAAATTCAACTATCTGAACATGAAATAAAAAAGAGTAACTATACACCATTTCAATTATTTGTGGAACAGGCGGAACCTGTTTTAAGGGCATGGCAAGTGCCAGAAGAACAGTTGGTGCAGAAAATTTTATCGCTATGGGCAATGGTAACAGGGTTGGCAGGAATTTATACGATGCAGGGATTTACGTATTACGGGGATTGGATGGAGATGGTTAATAAAATTATTACAAAAACAGGATATTAGAAGTTAGGAATTGTCAAAAATAACTTGTTAATTTGACGCCGTATTAATGTTCATCTGCAAAGAAGATAATCGCAGGCGTAGGAGGCAAAAGCATAAGGGGCAATGCCTTACGTCAAGATTATCTGATGCCGCAGATGGACATTTATACAAGTCAAATTAATGAGTTATTTATTGACAGTTCCTTACAGTTCAGCCTAGGACTTTGCACTGCGCTGCAAAGTCCATGAGAACACGTAGAGGCTGAGATGCATCAAGCCGCCACAAAGTGGTTTTGCATGGCTTGATGCATTACAATTCAGCAAGGCTGAATTGTAATAATTAGAAAGATAATTAGAAAGATAATTAGAAAGATAATTAGAAAGATAATTAGAAAGATAATTAGAAAGATAATTAGAAAGATAAT
>VSNQ01000013.1:0-4848 GCA_009774395.1 Lachnospiraceae bacterium | reverse complement strand
TAGAAAAGTAATTAGAAAAGTAATTGGAAAGGTAAAGAGCGAAAGAAATTGACATAACTTTTACAATTTGTTTGTGTCTTGGAAAGGAATGGCGAAAAATATGAAGTTAATAATATATGACAGCACTTTGGAAGATGAATCGCAGATACGAGAATTTTTGGATTGTCAGGGAGAGGAAGTGGAATTGATAACGGATGATGGAACAATTAAAAATTGCATTGGATGTTTTGGATGCTGGGTAAAAACGCCGGGACGCTGCGTGTTACCAGATCATTACAATCGCATGGGAGAAAAGCTGGCACATACAGACGAATTGATTATAATAAGCCGTTGTGTTTATGGTACATATGCGCCCTTTGTACGAAATGTTTTGGATCGGTGTCTTCCTTATATTCATCCAGATTTCACTACACGTGGAAAGGAAATTCACCATAAGCCTAGATATTCCAACCGCTTGCAAACCAGTGTTTACTTTTACGGGGAATGCAGCAAAGAAGAAAAGGAAACGGCAGTCAAAACAGTGAAAGCCAATTTACTAAATTTTAATGGCATTTTAAAGCATATTTCATTTGTAAAAGATAGGAAGGGGATCGGCAATGAAAGTCACGTTAATTAGCGGTAGTCCTAAGAAAAAGGGAAGTGCATCTGAAACACTTCTTTCTATAATAAAGAGTTATTTAACGCAGGAGGATATTGGGCAAGGAGTATCACAGAAAGGAAAACAAAGAAGCAGTTGTGCTCAAGATATAAAAAGGCAGACAGACAACCAGCAAATTGGGGAAACAGAGGATAAGAAAAAGGGGGGCGAGAAAACACGCAATCAGGATGTACAGATTAACAAGCTGCAACTATGGCAGCCGCAAATAGACAAGCAGCAAATCAAAGAACTGTTGGAAAGTGACTCGATAGTTTTGGCATTCCCACTCTATATTGACTCGATACCTTCCCATTTGCTACGCTGCTTAATGCAGGTAGAAGCGTATATTCAAGATCAGCGGATACAGAGTTCCTTGTTTTCTAAAGTGAATATATACGTAATTGTAAACAATGGATTTTTTCAAGGGAAACAGAATGTATTGGCAATAGAAGTAATGCAGCATTGGGCAAAGCGGTGTGGTTTTTGCTTTCGACAGGCAGTAGGAATTGGCGGAGGCGGGATGATTCAGGTGATTCAATCTATTCCAGACGGGCATGGGCCGAAGAAAAATATTTCAATTGCCCTAAA
This sequence comes from Lachnospiraceae bacterium, assembly GCA_009774395.1. Classification (GTDB taxonomy): domain Bacteria; phylum Bacillota; class Clostridia; order Lachnospirales; family Lachnospiraceae; genus COE1. The sequence continues at coordinate 3,623 of VSNQ01000013.1, read as the reverse complement.
AGAAATGGCAGAAAATATTATACAGTCAAAATCCGGCACTGTTCGCTTTTTGGAACCTAATTATCCGGCATGGGCATATAAATGGCAGGCAGAATTTATGTGGCGTGCAATGATAAAGAAAAATGGATTAAAGAAAAAGGAAATTCATAAACAGTGGTGATAGGGGCATACAATCAATTTTATGGAGGACAGCCATGTGGGAGAAGAAAAAAGAGGAAAAGGACAAAAATCCTCTGCATAAGGAGTTTGGATTTTTCGACAATATATTTTGCGGAAGATGATAAAAGAGGACAAGCATTTCTTTATTTTCATTCCGCTTGGAATGTTTTGTGCGGCAGCAATGCAGTATCTTTGGACATTTATTTCAAAGTTTGTGATTGATATGATTACTGGGGAGAGCAGTCCAGATAAATTAATGCTGTTGATGTTCTTTTTTACGGCGCTTCAAATTGTTTCGACAATGGCGAATACGTACTTCTATACAAATGGGTGGCGTTATATTTATGTGCGTTTTTGCATGATAAACCAGAAAAATGCAAAGGTAATGGCATTGGATTACGAGTATTTGGAAAATGCGGATGTAATGGATTGTTACCAAAAGGCAGGAAATGCTTGTAATGATAATAGTAATGGTATTGAGGGAATGATGCGTGGGATTGTAAACTTCTTGCAGGTGCTTACGGTGGCTGTTGTTGGATTTACTATAATTAGTACATTAAGCATATCCCTAGTATTAATAATCGTTGCAATTGCAGTTTTAGAATTTTTTATCAGCAATCATACCAATAAGATAACGAAGGAAAGGGTTTGGGATCCGCTTGCGACTTGGTGGCGCAAGGATTATTATATGCAGAGTACGACAACCGATTTTGGGGCGGCAAAAGATATCCGTATGTTTGGACTTTCAGACTGGTTAATTAAGAAATACCGAGAAATCCGCATGGTACGGGTTTGTGCGCAGAAAACGTCGAATCAATATTGGTTTATTGCAATGAATTTTATGCAGTTGTTGGAACTGCTTTCACATATAGCAGTATATGGCTGGCTGATTGCTTCTATGCTAAAGGGCAGGCTTACAATTGGAAATTTCAGTTTGTATCTTGCGTCTTCGGCTACATTTTTTGAACATATCAACAATATGCTTAACGAGTTAAGTGGACTGTTTGCCAAAAGCAGACAGGTTGACGATTTCCGCAGTTTCCTTTCGTTCGATGGCGGCGATAAGAATATCAGCGGCAGACCCGTTCCCAAGCTGGAAAAATATGAATTTACATTTCAAAATGTTTCCTTTCGTTACCCGAAAGCGGAACAATATGCATTGAAAAATCTAAATATAACGGTAAAAGCAGGGGAGCGGCTTGCCATAGTAGGGTTAAACGGCGCAGGAAAAACGACATTGATAAAATTGCTGTGCAGGCTTTATGATGTTACGGAGGGTGCAATTTTAATTGACGGCATTAATATTAAGGATTATGCCACGGACGAATACCGCCGTCTGTTTGCGGTTGTATTTCAGGATTTTAAGTTGTTTGCATTTACATTAAAGGAGAATGTGCATCTTGCAGAGGAAATGGACGATAACAGAATTGCGCAGGTACTTGAACAGTCGGGGTTATATGAGGAGGCGCAGAAACTGGATAATGGACTGGATACAATGATCTTTAAGAGTTTTGACGAACATGGTACAGAGCCTTCTGGCGGGCAGCAGCAGAAAACAGCGATTAGCAGAGCGCTTTACCGCAATGCGCCGATTGTAATTTTAGATGAGCCGACCGCAGCGCTTGATCCGGTGGCAGAGTATGAAATTTATCGGCAGTTTCATTCCTTAGTGGGCGGCAGGACGGCAATTTATATTTCGCATAGGCTGTCAAGCTGTAAATTTTGTGATAAAATTGCGGTGTTTGCACAGGCATCTATTAAGGAATATGGTTCTCACGAGGAGCTTATCCATATACCCAATGGAATATACGCAGAAATGTTTGCAGCACAGGCACAGTATTATACCAAGGAAATAGATGCTGTCTAAATCTGTTTTTGCGCATCTTTTAATAATGCCAGCCGTTGGCAGAACATTGGATAATACTGCGGCAGATGGCAAAATACATCTTTTTCAACGTTTTTTATCTGATTTAGACCAACTGCTTTAACTGCCTGTAGCGCTGCTGCTTTCTGTGTTAGATGTTTATGGAAGCAGGTCTGGCAGTTGGCGCCGTCTAAGGAATTGTAAGCACGGAAAGCTTGGTTAAAATCCATTAACGGATGCAGGCAGACGGGCTTATTGTTGGAGTTTCTGACAAAAACCCCCCAGTTGCCCCAATGCCTGTCCGTATTTCCCACGAGATAATCGACAATATTCATCATATAATATTGGCTGCGGTCCAGACGCAGCACATAGCTTTTGGTGTTGCGGTTATGGTTCTGGCAGTAGATTTCAAAGGCTTCCATGGATACAATCGAATATTCTTTCGAGGTGATATTGCTGCTGACACTGACTTTTTCGCCGTCAAAACAGCCCTCCTCATAAAATACTTGTGAAACGCGGAAGCATCTGCAGATTTGACTTGCTAAAAGTTCTCTGTCTACAACGTCTGCTCCGCCATTTTTAAAGAGTTGGAAGCCGTTTCCTACACGTTTCCATGCTTTGGGAAAACATCCGTTTGTAGATAAATCCCGTGCAAGCGATTCATTTTGGACAGTGTATTGATTCCCCTTCAGTGCAATGTCCATAAAAGTGTTGTCAAGATGGTTTTCATATAGATTGATGTCAGAAAAAGTAACATTTTCGCCTTTTCGCCTTACCCAGAAAACATCTGTTATAGAAGCGCAGCGGTAAGAGAGGGCAATTTTTGCGCGTTCCTTGTCCGTAACTGCCTGCAGCATACCAATACTATTTAGAATTTCTTTGGCATAAGTTCGGTCAAGCGTAAGCACACGAGTAGCGCACCAGTAGTTAAAATTTGTAATATTGTTTACGTAAGTGTCGATATCGTCCGCTTCTTCAAAGTATAGATTATAAGGCATAAATGATTTAAAGTAAATTTTGCAGTGACCGCTTTCGTCAATTCTTGCAACTTTCCGATCCATGTGCATAATTTCATATTGTTCTTTGGGCATTTTGGTTTCTGTTCCTTTCAATGCTGGATTCTTTAAGGCTTTTAATGAAAAATTAAAAAGTGAGAAAAGACCATAACAGCTATCGTTTGTCCGAAACTGTTATGGTCTGTGAAATAGCGAGAGGGGGATTTGAACCCTCGACACTACGGGTATGAACCGTATGCTCTAGCCAACTGAGCTATCTCGCCGTGAAAGTGTAGTTTATAATTGGTCGAATTGTCGAAATTCTTTGTAAAATTCCGATTTGATAAAAAATGGGGCCTACAGGGCTCGAACCTGTGACCCTCTGCTTGTAAGGCAGATGCTCTCCCAGCTGAGCTAAGACCCCAAATCGAAAAACTTTTGCTGCATAAAATCTACTGCAGCCGACTATTTAACTATACGCGTATTTTAAGGAAATGTCAACCTTTTTTAGAAAAAATTTTGAAGATATAGTAACAGTTCAGCCTAGGACTTTGCATTTACTGCAAAGTCCGTGAAACAGCGTAGTGGCAGAGATGCATCAAGCC
>VSNQ01000129.1 GCA_009774395.1 Lachnospiraceae bacterium | reverse complement strand
AGCTGTGGATAAGAGACAGACATAAAACAAATAGAACAAATAAAGATTATAAATAAGCAGATTTCAAACTTGGTTATTTATAAAGGAAAAAGAAAAAGGAGAATATAAAATTATGAAACATTTATTAAAAGGAACTGTGATAGTGGCAGCGTTAACGGCTGTTAATATGATAATTAATATTATCTGCAATATGAATGGTGTTGACTTAAATGCCCTACCGACGGGGGCAGGGATGGCAATGTGTGGTATGTTTCTTTATCAAGCATGGACAAAGAACGAAGCTGGTAAAGAAGTGTAGAAATATAATGATATTGTTATACTCATGAACGAAAACAATTGCCCATCTAAGTATATTATATAAGGAATAATAAAATCTAAAAAGCTGTCAGGGATAATCTTTGTACAAGAAGCCTTGGCAGCTATCTTTATTGGTATTATATCTTTCGGGTGCAAAATAATGGTAAAATCGGAGTGTGAATAAGAAAATGATGCAACTATGATACAATTATGATGCAAATTTGATGCATGAATATTCTATACTAAATGGGATAACAAAAGTTCCATTTAGAAAGGAATATCATTCGCATGAAAGACCAAAAGAAAAACATAACATTGAAACAAATAATATTATGGAAATTAAAGTCCTGTTTTATTGTGTTAAATTTAATTGCAGCACTGCTTATTACTCCAATTGCGCCGTTGCAGTTCAATTGTAGATATTATTTTGCAAGCAGCCATGGCGATAGTTATAGCCAAGGCAGGCGAAGCAATAAGGAGGTATCTGCGTATTCTGTTGATATTCATGCAAGCGGTGAGAAGGGAATATTATCAGCGTCTGCTTCGCAGCTAGAGGAAATTTCACAGAAAATGAAGGAGTCGTATTCCTCATTGGATAGAGAAATAGCATTAAGAAAATTAGTAGTATTGCCGCCACAGAAAAATATTTGTTTGAAATCGGCGGATTTTCTGGTTACAGATAACCGATACGACGCAAAATTGCTGGGATATCGGTGCGTTGAAGATTTTTTAGAGGACTTTGGTTTTGCCGATAAAGAACCATTTTTTCAATATTTTGATGAAGACAGCGGTGCGCTGCTGCTGGAACTTTATTATAATGAATGGTATGGAGAGGGTGGTGGTGTGCGTTATTATCCTGATAAAAAGCCATTTTTTCAATTAGAAAAGGCAGCAGAGGGATTTTTATTTAGTGGTGTTGATATACTCACGAGCGATAAATTTTATCCTATCACTCAAGAAAAAAACGTTCGTGAGTCGGTGTTATTGGCAAATTTAGGCACTCGCTGGTACAAATTGCGTATGAGTAAGGATTTTCTAGCATCATTTCCCCAAAGAGCAAATAGTGATCCATATGCGTTTTCTTCCCCAAACGGCGGGAATGGTGCGGCGGATATGGTGATAGAATATTTGCAGGAGGATTTAAACGCTACATCAAGCGGCAGACCACAGCATTACTTGGCACATAGGCGGATAAGCCATACAGGTAAGTCGGGCAACAGTTCGGATATTGTGGAAATGGATTGGACATACCGTGAAAATGGTTCGCTGAAACAACGCAATTATCATTGTAGTTATAACTTATATAATACTTGCAACGTTTTGGTGCAAGGGCATTATGATGCACAAGAGCGCCTTGTTTTTGAAAATGAGTATAATGCGCAGGGGAGTTTTGAATATTTTTATATTTATAAAAAAGAGAAGCAGACACCAGATTATTATTTCTATATCGATCATAATGATAATAAGTTACGTGTTCAATTTTTTACCAGACATGATATTTTGGCAGATAAGGATGGAAAGCAGTATGGGATAGTCGGCCCGTCGTTCTCGGATAATCCGTTTGTGGAAGCGGTGCGGGCAGCAGGAGAGGATTTTACAAATTCAGATATTGTAACACATACTTATGCGGCGGATTATGACGGGGATGGTAAAGAGGAAGCGTTTGTGATTGTTGGAAAAAGGAAGGATAATTGGGGAGAGCCTACATTGTATATGATAACGGGGAATCTTTGGTTTGTTGACAGCAATTATTCCGCAGCATTCGTAGATTGGTCAAGAACATATTATGCAAGTCAACAGTATATTTGCCAAGATGGTAAAATATATCTGTTTATAAATCATGATATTGGAAATTCGTGGGTTACAGATGTGGTAACAGTAAGGGATAATCAAGTCTATTATATTTCTGATTCATGGATTCGTAAGCGCATTAATGACGAGGGACAGGTTATTTTTATACAGAGCGCGTATGATGGATTGCTTGATGTTGGTGCAGGATTGGTTGAGGGGGATTATTTTATGATATGGCATTCATGGAAACCTTATACGTTTGAATTTAACCATGAACAATGGAAGGAAATACCGGCAAGGGAAGTGACAAAGGAAGAAGTGGAAGCACTTGCAAAGATTCCGGAAGAACATAAGATAGATGAATCAAAATATGAGAGTATACAATATATTCTGCGTGAAAATGGAGAGTTGAATATTAATACAGCCGAGTTCAATGCAGAGTATAATAACATTTATTTTATGTATCAAACATTTCGCTTAGGAGAAACGCAGGAATGGGAATACGTAGAGGGGGGAACGGGACGTTATTTAATACAGTTTAGCGGGGAGAACCATTGGGAATATTTAGATAATGTAATAGCAGATATTATGCGGGAGGGGTAAGAAACTGTAGAAAAATAAGTGACACATCTTGCTTGTCTATTTCTCCAATCTTGCAGGAGAAATAGCCTTGCCGTAGCTCGCTGCGCCTACGTTTTTTCTCTTACAATCTTGAAGAAATATCCTGCATAATCTGAGCACTTATTTTCCTACAATTCCTAAGGACTGTTATGTTGAAACTGGGGCAACGCAGCGTGTTCAATTCGTTTTTTTTATACTCACGAACGATTAGATTTTCCTTTCTTTAATTCTGTCCCTTTTGGGGCAAAGTGAGCAAATGCGCACATCATTGGCACAAAACTAAACGCAATGAACATAGAAGAAAAATAACTGGCATAATTATACCCAAATAGCATAGACAGAGCAAAACAGAATACAGCAATGAAATTAACAACAGCACTAGATACACCTATTTTTTTATTCATCAATCTGCACCATCCCTTTCAAAAGAATATCCACCAATTTACTGATATATGCGGCTCGGTCTTCGGCTTTCGTAAAATCATAACCAAGTAGTTGTTTGACAGTTTCACTTCCTAAAAATGCTGTCTGCATTGCGGCAGTAAGAATAAATACAAATATAGATTTATCCTCGTTTGACATTTTATCTTGCAAGGATAGTGCAAAGCCATGTTGCGTAAGTACAGAATTACAATTTTTCGTATAATATTGCAAATCACCCAAGATAGATACACGTGAAATTGCAGAATGTTCAAATAAAAAATGAAATACGTAAGTGGCGCAAGCTGTTAAGCGTTCTTTATCTGATTTATATTGCCTTGTCATCTGAAATTCTGTAACTATTTTTCCGATAATACGCTGCACACATTCCGTTATTAATTTATCTTTACTTCCAAAGTGATAGTTGATTAAACCTAATCCAACATCTGCTTTCTTCGCAATCATACGGGCGGTAATGTCTTTAATATTACCATTGTACTGTTCAATCAATTCCGTTGTAATTTCAATAATATGGTTTTTAACATTGGTGCTCTTGTCCATATCAAACCCTCCTTGAACGGTGTTCAAATGTATTATACTGAACATTGTTCAAGAAGTCAATAGATATTATAAATATTTACTATTTGTAATGCTTGATTTTCTATGCAATGAATAATAAAAGACGAAGTAATGTTATATGAAAAAATAAAATAATATATATAATCCTTATTAATTGACAAACTAAAACAACTTGAAACCAAAGTTATGTAATGCGCATAATCAATAATATCAATCAAATATAGAAACAGCATTAGAGCATATAGAAAAAACCAAAATCGGTTGAATATCTATATGCTCTATCTCTGACATAATGGGGAACATAAGCAACAATATTCCAATTATTATTACAAGGCAGCGCTCCGCTGATTATACTTCTATTGATAGTATTGGGGCATAACATACAGTACTATGACACTGCTCCCATACCTCCACTGATTATACTTCTATTGATAGTATTGGGACTTAACATACAGTAGTATAACACCGCTCCCAAACTCCTACTGATTATCATTCTATTGATAATATTGTGACTGCATAGAATATAATTCGCTGTATACGCTGTTTTTTATGTTAATTAGTGTATTGTGTGTTCCGTTTTCTACAATTTTTCCGTTTTTTAAAACAATAATTCGGTCGCAGAATCGTGTGCTGGACAGGCGGTGTGAAATATAAACGGCTGTTTTTCCCGCTGTTAATTTATCAAATTGCTGGTAAATTTCATATTCTGCTCTTGGGTCAAGGGCGGCAGTCGGTTCATCTAAAATTACAATAGGCGCATTTTTATAAATAGCTCGTGCCAGTGCAATTTTTTGCCCTTCACCGCCGGAGGGTTCAAAGCCAGATTCATCAAACTGCTTATAAACAGGTGTATCTATACCATTATTTAGCGAATCCAAAAGACTGGATAATCCCACATTGCGGAGTATCGATTCAATATGGGATTTATCTGCAGTTTTTTCTTTTGCCAATGCCACATTTTGCATAAGCGTGATGGCGAATAATTTATAGTCTTGAAATACTGCAGAAAATAATTCCATATATTGGTCGTAACGATACTTTCGTATATCTATTCCGTCCAAAAGGATACGCCCCTCGGTGGGTTCATAGCATCTTGTCAATAATTTTATCAGCGTCGTTTTGCCAGCGCCATTTTCTCCGATGACTGCAAGTTTTTCTCCGCTGCGGATGGTAAGAGAAATATTTTTCAGTGCGTATGTGCTCTGCCCTTTGTAGCAGAATGAAACATTTTCAAAGGTAATGCAATGTTCCTGATTTAGAATAGGCATACATCCGCTTTCGTACATTTTACTTGGGATGGAAAGATACTGCTCAACTGCTCCAAAATATACGCCATATGCCTGTATTTCAACAAAATCCTGCATAATTGTCCGCATAGCGCTGGAAAAGGCGGTAATCGTTCCGATATACAATGTAAAATCGCCGATGGTCAACGCTTTATAGATTACTTGGGACACCACGTAGAGATAGGCGGCAATCTGTTGTACAAACGTCATAAAAGCGGAAACAATTCCAGCGCGGATATGGAAAGCATTTCTTCTCCTGTAAAAATCAACAGCTGAATAAGCATATGTTTTTTCTTTGTCCAGAAGCCACTTTCCTAAATTGTTTATACGGATTTCTTTTCCATATTGAAAATCCTCCATAATCTGACTGTAGTAACTCCAGCCGCGTTCGACTTTTACCGCTTCCAAAGAAAGTGCAATATCCTTCTTTTTCGCTTTGCTCTCAAAAATGGAGCTAATCAGCACTAAGGCAATAGACAGCAGAACCATCCAGAAGTTTAGTGACGCAATAATATAAATCATGCCGCATAGCGTAATAAACTGTCCCAAAATATCCAGTGCACATTCAAACAGATAAGAAAAACCGTGCCAGTCCCCATATAAAAATTTATTTGCTTTTTCTTTTAAATCAAGAAATGCAGGACTTTCTAGGTTTTCGTAATCGGCTTGTGTTAACTTCTGGTGCAGCCATAATCCCCAATCGGAAGCGACCCTTGCCCGCAACGTAAAACCCTGAAAGGAAAGCCACGACGTTAACATCGCCGAGAGCAGCAGATACAATGTAAACAGCATAATATAGATCCATACACTGTAAATTCGCAAATGGTATATTTCAAAATATTCCATGTGCTGTGGGTCGCTTAGTACGTCAATAATATATTTGGGCATAATAACGCTTACAATAGGTATCATAGAACGAATGCATTGGTGCAGAATATGATAAATAACATACCGTTTATCCGAATGCCATCCGAATTTCATAAAAAAGCAAAATCCTTTAAACATATATTTTCCTCCGTTGTTACAGTTTTCCCCTGCTGGATTGCATTGTATTACATACACGCATTGTATGCTTTCCTAGGCTGAACTGTAATTTGCTGTTTTGACTTCGATTATGTTGTTTCTATCAGTATTTCTGATAAGATGTTCCCAAAAGGTATTTTTGATTTTTAATAGAAAAAAGTTGAAAATACACTTTTTTTGGGCAAAAAAATACTGTAAAGAGAGATAACATAAATAGAAACGAAAACAGCCGCCGTTTTTATAGCGAAACGGTGACACGTAAACAAAACAGGAAAAATTCCCTGTTTTTTGCTTATTTATGAAATTCTTTCTTTACAGTTATTTTAAAATAAAAGGCTTAAATGCACAGTTTTTCATAGTAAAAAATTTCCTCCTTCTGCTGGCTTAAATCAGTCCGCAGGCAAAACAGCGAAACTGAAAATGTGTGAATATACTGACGACCGTTTTTCCTCACTTTGGCACTAAATGTACATGGTTATTCAAATAAAGCTTGTCAGGGTAGCTGGCAAGTGTGATGTACGAGTAGGAGAAATAGGTTTTCTTTGGCTGAGTATAACACAATTAGCATGGAATTTCAATAAAAGTTATTCAATTTGCGAGTGCCATTGTAACATAGCGTTACTTTTCACACCCACGCCAAAGTAGTGGGAATTATGCGCCAAAATGCTTGCACTTTAGCGTTTTGTGTGTATCAATTGTTGCAATTCACACCGAATGTTCGTAAATTGTTGCAAAATCTGGCATTGGTGTGAATTGTAACAACATAGCATTTGTTTTTGCTATTTTATTTATGGAAAAATGTATCGAAAAATATAAAATTATGGTACAATAGGGAGAAGAATGTAGGACATAGCAAAGGGTATCCCAAAATACGACAAAGCCAATGAATGGCATACTTTAAGTACGAAAAGGAGCATAAAACATATGTTTAATGAAAAAAAGCTATTATCTATTCTTTCTGCTTACAAACAACATTTTCCGAAGCACTGGGAAGATGAAAAATATAAATGGGAAGCCGTCCAGCATTTCCAGAATTATTGGAATATTTATGCAGAAGATTTTTGCGCAATGTTTATGGAGGCGACGGAACAAACGTCGACTCTTTTGACGAGTGTCAATAATTATCCGCGCAATATGATAAAAGCATTTGCCAGTGTCAATGCGGAGGCGGTTCGGGGAATGTTTCAGCAACTTTATGATGAATCAAGGAATTTTGGCAGGCGTATTACACAGTTTATGGAAACCTCGGAAATGCTCCGCACGACATACGATGACGGCACATGGAAACTGCATTATCAAACGCCTAATGTAATTACAACATATCTGTGGCTGCGGTATCCGGATAAATATTATATTTATAAATATGCTGAAGTCCGTGCCTTTGCGAAAGCAATTGACAGCGATTTTATTCCCAAGAAAGGCAATGTAATTTATAATATTGAAGGAACTAGAAAATTTTATAATGAAATAAGAACTGTTATTTTGCAGGATGCTGTGTTAGATAAAATGCTAAAAGAGCACATAGAAAATACTTGCTATCCCGATTTAGAGAAAATTACTATGACAATGGATGTCAGTTCTTTTGCCAGCAGATATTATGAGCAAAAAGCAGAAGAATTTGAAAATGTGTGGTTTCCGTTAGAGTATTCTCCGGGGCTTACCGTTGCGGATTGGATAGAATTGCTGCAGAATAGGGAGATTTTTGATGAGAATAGCCTGCAAATTATGAAGTGTATGTTAGAGTATGGCGGAGAGGCTACCTGTACACAGCTTGCAGAGAAATACGGCGGTGATAGGAATTTTTATAATAAGGGTTCTAGTGCCTTGGGGAAGCGGATTGCAGTGAAAACAGGCTGTCCATTAATGGAGCGCGAGGACACGGAAGGTGTGCGTTATTGGACAGTGCTTTATATTGGGCGAAATGCAGAGAAAGAGCAGCCAGGTAGCTTTGTATGGAAACTGCGGGAGGAACTAAAGGCGGCATTGTTGCAGACTGACCTGTCAGGAGTGCCGTTGTATTTTTCAGCAGAAAAAGCACGGTTAGATCGAGCGGCAAATAGCATAATAAAAGTGCAATCGGAGTTGCCAAACCATACGGCAACTTATACAGTGAAAGCACAATCAGAGCCATTGGTAACAAGTACAGACATACTACAATCAAACCAAACTACGAATGTTACAATGAAAATATCTCCTGAGCAGTCAAAACCAGAAAATATAGATACAAAAACAACGTTAGAGCAAGCAGAAGTTAATGCGATTCAGCCGGAGCAGCTATCAAACAGTAGACAAATAATGTCGCCAGAGCAGGCATCAGTGAATATACGCACCATGCAGAAGGAACAAACCACAGATAGTACACTAATAAAACCGATTAAACATACTGATTCCAGTTCATTTACAGAGTATGACAAGCTACAGTCTAATGCGCGTTTTAAGAAATGGATGAATCCCATTGTCGTTGCTTTAAGGGAGTTGGGTGGCAGTGCTAATGTGCAGGATACCCATAATAAAATTATTGAACTTTACAATATTTCTGAGGAAGAATTAAGTCAAGTGAATCAGTCAGGGAATTCATGCGTTTTGAATGATATGGATTGGGCAAGAAACTACTTGAATTACGAAGGAATTTTGGATAACACTTCTGCAAGGGGAACTTGGACATTAAGCGCTCTTGGTGAGAAAATTGTAATATCGGATCAGTTGGCGGGAATGATTATTGCTAAATGGATAAGGATATTGGCAGCAAGAAGGGAAAATAAGCCCATTCCAGAGATCAACTTAGAACCATTTTATCAGTATTTACAGGGTACTTCTGTAGTAAATGAACCATATACCAAAGCAGAGTTCTTATCAGAAGTCTATATGACAGAAGATAAGTATCATATTTTGGTTTCCCTTTTGCGGCGCAAGAAAAATTTAATACTGCAAGGCGCGCCCGGTGTGGGAAAGACGTTTGCAGCAAAACGTTTGGCATATTCGATAATGGGTGAGAAAGATGACACAAGAATTGCTTTCGTTCAATTTCATCAAAGTTATTCTTATGAAGATTTTATTTTAGGGTATAAACCGCAAGGGGAAGGATTTGCGCTGACGGAGGGGGTATTTTACCGATTTTGTATAAAAGCCCAAAAGCATCCCGATAAGGATTATTTCTTTATTATTGATGAAATTAACCGCGGTAATATGAGCAAGATTTTCGGTGAACTCTTAATGCTAATTGAAAAGGATTATCGAGGCAGCGAAACAGTGCTTGCATATGGTGCGACACCGTTTTCTGTACCAGAAAATTTATACCTTATCGGTATGATGAATACCGCGGATCGCAGCTTGGCGATGATTGATTATGCGCTTAGACGGCGTTTTAGCTTTTTTGAGATGGAGCCAAGTTTTGACGCCAGGGGGTTTCAAGCGTATCAGGAATCTTTGCATAATGAAACGTTTAATGCGCTAATAAAACAGATTATCCGTTTAAACAACGAAATTCAGGAGGATGATTCGCTTGGCGAGGGATTTCGCATAGGGCACAGTTATTTCTGTGGGCAGGAAAATTGCACAAAAGAATGGATGCAATCCGTTGTCTATTACGATATTATTCCGATGTTAGAGGAATATTGGTTTGATAATAAGCAAAAAGTGCAGAAGTGGAAAGATAATTTAAGCGGTGTTTTCGATGATGAACGATAAAGGGATTTATATAAAAAATATTTACTATATGCTCGCCTATGCCTTTCAGGTGCTTTGCCAGAAAAATTATAGAGAAATTGCATCGGAAGAATTTCAAGATGTACAGGATTTATTTGCTGCGATATTGGCGCGGGGTATAGCACAACAGTTAAAGCAGGGGCTTTACCGTACTTATAGAACGAAGAGGGAAGAGTTCAGCGTACTGCGCGGCAAGCTTTGTATAAATGGGACAATCCATAATCAGATGCAGCGCAAAAAAGTGCTTTCGTGTGAATATGATGAACTGTCAGTAAACAATCTATTTAATCAAATATTAAAGACAACCGCATGGATTTTAATTCGAGAGCCAGCAGTTTTGCCAAAATACCGTGCCGATTTAAAAAAGGTAATGTTGTTCTTTGATGAGGTGGAGGAAGCAGATGCTATGCGGATTCGTTGGGATATGCTGCGTTACCAGCGCAATAATCGAAATTATGAAATGCTGATGAATATTTGCTATTTTGTGCTAAATGGAATGTTGCAAACTACGGAGAATGGCAGCTATAAAATGACTGCGTTTTCGGATGAGCATATGTACAAACTATATGAGCGGTTTGTTTTGGCGTATTATAAGAAGCATCATACATATTTAAACGAGGTAAAGGCAGCAAGAGTGAAGTGGAATCTGTCAACGGAAACAGCCGAATCTATGATTTGCTTTCTTCCAGTGATGCAGACGGATGTGTTTCTGCGATATCAGGAGAAAGTGCTGATTATTGATACAAAATATTATGGGAAAACCATGCAGTCAAAGTTTAATAAGCTTAGTTTTCATTCCCAAAATATGTATCAAATTTTTTCTTATGTAAAAAATCAGGACGCAGCGGGAACTGGAAACGTTGCGGGGGTGCTTTTGTATGCAAAGACCCAAGAAGCAGTTACGCCAGACAGCAGCTTTGTGATTGGTGGGAATCCAATTAGTGTTAAGACACTTGACTTAAATCAGGAGTTTTCTTTTATTGCGGCACAGTTGGATAAGATTGCAGAGGATTATTTTGGTGTACAGCAAAGTGCTATACAAAATTTTTTATGAATTTTATTTCCGCAAGTTGCAATTTGTTTATTCAAATCAACGAGAGCATTTTTATACTTTCGGCTTCGGCATTCCGAGAAAAAAACGCAAAACAGGTATTCTCTTTACAATTTCATATATTAAAAATGTTGCATTAATGGAAATCAATACAATCAATAAAAATTGCCCTGCAACGCCAGTAGGTAATTTCAAGGCGAAAAAACCTGCAACCACCAAAATTGGCATATGGAGAATGTAAACAGAAAAAGACGCTTGGGTTAAATAAATGCTGACCCGGTTATGAAAGTTTAGCTTTGACTGCCCTATGCCAAGTAACATAATAATTGTCATCCAGCCGAAAAAAATATAGAGTCCTGTTATCCAGATGTTTCGGATATTTTCAAAACAGTACAGATAGGTATATAGACTGCCTGACAGGATGCAAATAGCCAGACTTACAAATCGGTATTTCTGTAGGTTTTGCAGAATACTTTCTTCCGAAAGGATATAATATCCGAACAAAAACAGTATCATAAATTGCCCTACGCTTTTCCCACCTATATTCAAGACATATTGGCAAAACCACTCTGGTACAAATAGCAAAATAATGAAATAATACGAAAGGCTACCAACTCTAAATTTCGGTAAATACTTCTTTTGCAAGCGAACAATGAACAGTGCTGTCAAAGAAATAACAAACAAATAAAGTAAAAACCAAAGATGTGCAGGAGTAAAGCCTCCATGATATCCTGTTAAATCGGTTTTCTTTGTAAAAAACAATTCATACTGCTGCCAGTAAGTACCTGTATACCCATTAAAAAATACTTCTGCAGTATAAGTCATTATAGGAACCAGTGCAAACAGTCCAAAGAAAAATGGAATGACTATTTTTTTTATGCGCTCCACAACAAATTGTTTGTTTGTCCTTTTTAGAAGAGAATATTTACAACTCATACCTGCAATAGTAAACAAAAAGGTCATATACCACGGGTACACAAAAGTTGAAAACACATAAAGAACGGTATTTGTGTGTGACCATATATAAAACCCACTATATTCGCCACCACTCCAAATCTGTGCCGCATGGAATGGAAAAAGCAACAGGATTGCCAGCCATCTTAAATTATCTATATAATATTTTCTTTCCACTCACATACTCCTTACGGTAATCCTTCGTATGCCGATTTGTTCTTTTAAGCAATTTTCATATAAATTCACATTTGTCTTTTACAACAACGTTATCAGTATACCACGCCATTTAATATAATTCAACATCTTATTTAGGTGAAATATAGAGAATTTCGCTGCCCCGCACTTTATTGCCCCCCTATTATTTGCTATAGAATCATTCGATTATCTGTCCCTTACATATCCCTCATTGTGTGTCCTATAAACAGGACAATTATTCCTTGCATTTTCAGGCATTTTCATTTCCTCCATGAAATTCTACACCGCCTTTACATACACCTCTGCCTGCTCTAGTGTGCATATCCGGTTCTCTGGTGTAATCTCATCTCTTATGTCAGAAACCTTTACAGCCTGTTCCGTCTGCACGTTCCAGAATCCCGCCACCATTTCCAGTGTGGGGAAATGTATTTCCGCAACTACTATCGAAAAGTAACAGAAAAGGGAAGAACGCATTATGATCTGTATTTTCTGCAAAGTACCGAGGAAATACCAGACGATTACGAAGAACTGTCTTTGGCATGTTTACGCCAGGACGGGTTCTTCGAGGCAAGCACAACGCTCTCTAATATATGCCGTTTGATACAAAACTGCATAGAAGGACTTGAAAACTTCCACTTCCACCAGTTGAGGCACACCTATACAAGCAGCCAAATTCTTTAGAAGTATGTATTTAGCTATTTTAAAAGTATCTATTAGTTATTATCTTTAAGCATTTAGGGTTGTTTCATGAAGAAAAAGAAATAAACGGAAGAACATAGGATTTATCAAGAGTAAAAGCTGTTATACAGAG
>VSNQ01000128.1 GCA_009774395.1 Lachnospiraceae bacterium | reverse complement strand
CAAAACGGAGCTATCAACGGAGGCAAAACAACGTGCCTCATATATTCGAGGCAATGTTCACGGATTCAGGTATATTTGTGGAAATTATGTATAGGGAAGGATATATTATGACAAAGGCGATTATTAAGAACTTAAGATATAAATATATATTGATATATTGTTCAATGGTATTGGTAATTACTTTTCTGGTTGAAGTAGAAAATATTGATATATTTGATGCGGTCAGATTATTTTTGGGAGGATTTCCAAATAATAGGTTTATATTGATTATGGCGTTTATAGCTTGTCTTGTTTTCATTCAATATATCAATGTAGATATTATTTTGTTGTTTCTAAAAAATAATACATATTTCGTGTTCCGGTATAAAAGTAGAAGTGCATTAATATATCAATTATTCAAAAATATTCTTCTGCAGGATATTGTATTTCTTGGATTACTTATTTTGGCATTTGGAACATCCGCATTTATCTGTGATATATCATTTATTCAATACAATAATTTAGATATTTTGGAATTTTGTTTGAGGGGAGGAATAACATATATTGGTTGTTCTATTACTCAAATTGTTCTTATGATAAAATTTGATGAAACAAATACTTTTTTAATTTTGTTTGTATTAGGAACTTTAAAAGGGTTTATGTAGTTAGCAGAATAATTTTCAGCAGTAATGTTTTTAGGAAAAAGGGGAAATAAAAATGTATATAAAGATAGAAAATTATACAAAAGTATTAAAGCATAATACAATATTGCATAATGTTAATTTAGAATTTAATAGTGGAAATATATATGGAATTATTGGAAGTAACGGAAGTGGGAAAAGCATGTTGCTGCGTGGCATTGCAGGAATTATACATGCAACAGAGGGCAGCGTAATTGTAGATAATAAAGTCTTACATAAAGATATTTCATTTCCTCCGGATATGGGGATTATTATTGAAAAACCAGAGTTATTGGAACAACTTACAGGATTGGAAAATTTGAAGCTATTAGCGAGTATCAAAAATAAAATAAATGAAGAACAGATAATTGAATATATGAAAATGTTTTTACTGGAACCGAAAGAAAAGAAAGTTTTGAAAAAATATTCGCTTGGTATGAAGCAGAAAATTGGTATTATTCAGGCAATTATGGAAAATCCGCAATTATTAATATTAGATGAGCCATTTAACGCCTTGGATGAAACTTCTGTGTCCATATTAAGAAAATTATTGATTAAATATAAAGATGAAAATAAATTAATAATTATTACTTCACATCATGCAGAAGATATTAGTTTGCTATGTGATAATGTCATATTTCTGCAAGAGGGGAGAGTAAAAGAAGTAAGAAATTTATAACCATGAACGGAGCCATTAATTTAAAAAAACAATTTTTATTGAATAGAAATCTAAAAAAATGTGCATATTTTTATATAATAATCATTTTGCTTAACCGATATATAGATTATATAGCAAACCCAGATTTTTAGCAGGGAAATAATAGGCATAATTTTTATTTCTAATATTTTCTATGTGTTAGGAACTGTTCCTTAGCTATATGAACTGTCTGAGAGTTGTTGTAAGGCAGTATTTTTGCAAGTAATGAATGATTGCATTTTCTATATAAAATACATGAATTCACGAAAGTATTCAAGTCTATAAAAGAGAGGTGGAATTTAATGAATGTAAGTGGTATTCAAAGTGGAAATGCCCAAAATATTTCTAGCGCAATGCCATCTAAGGGCACAGACCCTGTAAGCCAAAGTATCCAAAAGCAGATTGCGGATGCGCAGAAACAGTTGCAGGAAATTTCAGCAGATGACAGGCTGTCTGTTGAGGACAAAATGAAAAAAAGGCAGGAAATCCAGCAGCAGATTACAAGCTTGAATCAACAGCTTCGGCAGCACGAAATTGATTTAAGAAAAGAGAAACAGGAAACGGCTGCTGAAAAAATGGATACAGCACAGACAAAAGAAAGCAAATCGGCGCAGAACAGTATGAAGACAATGATTTCTGCAGATAGTGCATTAAAACAGGCAGACGTTTATGATAAAGTTGCAACACAGAAAGAAGGACAATCGAATGTGTTGAAAACGGAAATTAAATTGGATGAAAGCCGCGGCGGAAATGCAGAAAAAAAGAAAGAGGAATTGGCAAATCTACAGCAAGAAGCACAAGAAGTTCGAGAGCAGCAGGCATCAACACTTGCGGATGCGATAGAAACAAAGGAATCAGATAAGGATATATCTGCTTCAGAAACAACAAAAGCATCGGATTCCATACAGACAGATAACGGCAAAAATGAGCAAGCAAATGAAACACAGGCGGGATATCAGCATATTGATGTTGTGGTAGATAATAATACGCCAGCAATAAAGAACGAGGAAGATGAATCGGAGATTGATACATATATTTAATTTGCAAAGAAATTATATAAAAAAGGACTGTTCTTGGTGCAACAGCCCTTTTTTATGCGCAGCCCCATGCAGAGGCAGTATGCTGTTGAAGCGGCGCATGGGGCGCGCGGCGAGTAGTGGAGAAGGACATTCCCCTACTTAATTTCACACGTTACAATGTTATTTCGTGGTATCAATTACTGTTTTAAACAATGCGCGTTCTTCTAGTACTTCTTGAAAACTTTTGTCAAGATGATTGCCAGGAATGCCATAGCCTTTTATTTCATCCATATATTCCGTGTAGTCACAGATATAGACATATACTTTGGAAATATCATGTCCTGCAATTGCCAGTTCATAAGCGTTGCTGCTGCCATTTTCCATTTTATTACCGTCTGCGTCTAGGGCAACCGCAAAGGTATCCGTTCCTTCAATCGTATTCAGCGTCATTTCTATTGAAGATATTTCTAGGCTTTTAATGCCAATACCAGCATCATTTGTCTGATTGACCTCGATAATGCGGGAATCGCTGTCTTTTGGTGTGATCGTTAGTTTATATGACCAACTGCCTTTCTGATACCAGTGTTCATAGTTATTTGGAAATGCATAATAGTCTTGTGGAAGGGAATTCATATATGATTCCCATTCATCATCGGACATATGTTCCAATTCGTCGCCGTCTTTCATTCCTTCTGGTTGTATTGGTTCAGCCAACGAACCAACAATATCTGTAATCTCCAGATTCATAGTAAAGGTGTTTGGTATTTGATATTCTTCAAGATATTGGTCGATATTGGAATCAACTAACGCCAGTTCCTTGCCTGCTTTTTCTGCTTCTTGACAAGCAGCTTGATATTTTCTGTCATCTACGTTAATTTCAGAATAATCAATTCGTAGAATACCATTAAAGGTATGCGCATCTTCAAACGTACCTTCTATTGTACGCAGCGCAATTATCTCATCCGAACGAAATGAATATTGCTCTGCCGTTTCTGCCTGCAAGTGTTGTGTTCCGTCTGCAAAAATTGCTATCTGAGGGAATTCATTCTTATTTTTAACTTGTACACCAATAAAAATTGCCTGATTGGTGGCATATTGTTCTGTTAGTGTAACAGTAATATCGTTGGAAGTTTTTACATAGGGGGATTCTTTTGGATTTTCGCCCTGCGGGTTTTGCTCTGTATCTTTAGAATATAGTGTTATCGTGTCTTTTTCTGGAATTGCGCCAAATGAGAACCAATCCGCAAGCTTCGTAAAGAAACCGCCGAACACAGGGATTTCACTTGCCAGTACGGGGTTAGTAACACTGAATAGTATCATAAGTACAAAGACTGCCGCTGCAGTACCAATCCACACAAAAACTTTCTGAAAAATATGTTTATTTTTCCTTTCTTGTGGGGAAAAGGTTTCGGTTTTATTTCGTATTTTATTATATGCGTCATTTATTTTGGATTCAATAATTTCACTCGATGATAGTTCTGCTCCTAAAATATTCCTATAATCTTTTTCTGAAATATTCTGCTGCATATTGTTCCCTCCTATCTGCATTGCAATGCTACGCGAAGCTGTTCTTTGCCCCTGTGGAGCCGGCTTTTTACCGTACTTTCTTTCATATTAAGAATTTCTGCTATTTCGCGCGTTGTAAACAATTCACCATAATACAATTGAAAAATCGTTCGGCTGTCGTCTGGAAGAATGGATAATAATGCACGAAATTCTACATCTGCATTTCCCATATTGTGCGATTCTTGTTCCATGCTGTCCTCAAAAGGTGCTTTGTGCTGATTGGAGCGATATGTTTTTGTGCAGTGATTGATAAGAATACGCACAAGCCATGTTTTAAAATATCCCTCTTTTTTTAGTCCGCGGATATGTTCATAGGCGTCTAAAATGGTATCTTGTATTGCGTCCGCTGCATCTTCTTCATTTTTTAAATAACCAAGCGCAACACGCTGCAACGTCATTTTGCACGCTTCAATCAGTGCAATAAAGGCCTCTGCGTCGCCGCACTTTGCACGTTTTACTAAACTGTTCATGCTTCTCCTCCATTATATGTAATTTATAAAATAGAACGTTTATTCGTATCATTCACCAGTGATAATAATATTTTATCGATTGTTTTGAATGTATTTTTTGGAAGCGCTTCGTAATTACATATATTAGATATTAAAATATAACATTTCGTTGCATGAAAATATGAAAAATAGAAATTATTAAATCTTTCACTTGAGGTTATTTAATATTTCATAACATCAATAAGATTTGTTTTGTCTTGCAGTATTGAAATGCTGATATAACTGGGAGTATGCTCTTAAGTATATTGTAGGGAACTGTTAACAAATTACGCATGACAATTACTTGTCTAAATGTCCATCTGCGTCATCAGAAAATCTTGACATAAGGCATTGCTCTTTATGCCTTATGTCAAGATTTTCTTCTAATTTTGTTTCAGAATTGCAGGATATTTTTTGTTAAGAACTGTCTGATTATGTTTCAGCCACGGAATGCAATCTATTATTTCTTCCATATCGTGAAATATAAATATCAATAGAAATAACCAGATATAAAAAATTCGTGATTTTCTATTTATCTGGTATTAAAAAATCGATATTTGTGATAGTTAATTTTATTTAACAGCTTTATAATTATTATTGTCCGATTATGGAATTTGCACTGCGCAGAAATTCCATAATCGCTTTTATAGGGAGTCTGATTGTGCTCGTATAAACTGCATTTGTTTTGCCAGCCGCTCTTTGATTAAATCTACAAAATGCTGCGGTGCAGTCACTTTCACAACAGGCCCGAAGGATAGGATTTCAATAAGCAGTTCTGTTTCCATTGCAGAATCATAATAAATCACACATTCCCAAGTTTCCCCGTCAATTTGTGTTGTATCTTTATCATAATTAGCAAAGTGCAGCATAGCGCGATCGAGTGCGTTGCGGCGGTTGGTTATCAACAGATGAACTGGCTCTGCATCATAACTTTGCTGGATTAGCGCTTCCGGCGACAGGGGCGGTGGGCTTTGTAGCTGTATATTGGGGAAGCTGATATTGGCAATGTTTGCAAGATTGAAATGGTCAAGGTAACGCTTTTTATCTGTAGGATACTGCCAGCGGAACCAGTTTTTTGCCCATACAATGGGAAGCGCCAAAAGACGAAAGCGGTTGTTTTTGGAGGAGTATTCGATTTTTAGCGGAAGGCATATTCTTTGCGTCTGTTTTCCCTTAGCAGATCGGTAGTGAAACGAAATGACTGTTTGACTGCGAACAGCTTCCAATACTGTGCGGAAATTTTCTTGATATTCGATTGTGGAAAAATTATCTCCATTTTCAAAGCGGTCATAATAATAAAACTGCTCCGGCGTCCAAAGTGGTTCTACTTCGGCGAATGCTGTCTGTGCTTGCAAGAGCGCCTCTTCCGTTAGAAAAAGCCGAATCCGCTCGTCTGATAAAAGGGATTTCAGCCAGCGTTTTTGCAGTAAAGTTAAAGGGCATTCGGGTGCGTTTGATAGGCGGGAGGCATAGCTGTTTTCTGAAGTCTGCTCGAGAAAATGCCATTCTTTTGCGTAGAGTTTGGGCAGAATAAATAAGCAGCTCTCAGCAAAACCAGCCTGTGCCGTAATCGCAGCCATTTCCTGCGGTGAAATTCCCCCTGTTAAAGCCTTATTTAATATAGAAGAAACAACTTGATAATAACAACCATAAACTTCAGAAAATAAATTCATTTTGATACTCCCTGCGTGCCAAGCACACATATTAATTAAATTTATACCTCATACATTGCAGCCATTGTTTCTAAATCTTGATAAAACCTTGTGCGCAGATGCTCGTTATTGCTTTCAAATAAAATAATTCGTCCGATAAATGTTTTAATCCAAGGCATTAACTCCATACCTTCATAAACAGAAATGGTATAAGTGTATGTATGTTCCGCAATTTTTTTTATAGTGCCGCCGCGCCCTTCTGTCTGTAGACGGTTTAAAATATATAATTCATAGGGCTCTTGAATGGAAAGGGTTAATCGAATTTCATCCATATGGCTGCTGTTTCCGAAACATACGCCAAAACAGTGTGGCAGACATTCTGTTAACTTTTGCTGATAAAATGCAAAATCTGTATTTTCTGACATGAGTGTCACTTCTTTAATATGATCCAGCCGAATATGAAAAAAACATTCCTGTTGTATTCGCCGAACACATAGATAACGCCTGCCTGTGCGTGTGCTAACCGTAATTCGCAGGGGAAGCACTTGAAGTGTTTGAACGTTTGGCTGGAGGGACAGATTGCTGCGGTTTCTTTTGTTATGGGTCTGTATGCTGTCAGCAGGATTGTTGTCAGATTTTTTGTCTGCTTTGGGGGTTACGTATTTGTGGTTGTTTGGTTTATTACTTTGCACTTTTAAGAGCACATCGCGGTGTTCGTTGATTGCAAGCAGCAGCGGCAGCAGTATTTCATCCTCCAACACATGAACAAAATAGCCATGTTTTACGCAAAAAGCTGTATTGGTGGTATCGAAATGCTTTATTAAGGAATATCCCACAAAACCAAGCGGCGCGTCAAGCTGGTAAAAGCATACAGCGTCCATTAGGGATTGCCATACAGTATCTGGAAGGGGAAGCGGCGCACTGCGAAAATAATATACACGTTTTCCCTGTTTCTTTGTCTGCAAAATCCCTTCTGCGACATATTCATTTGCTTTTTTGCGGACAAGCTGTGTTTCTATGTCAGCTTGAAATCGATCCATAATAGCGTCAGATAATGCGTCAGCGGTCATAAAACAATCTGCCTGTAAAATATCGAGCAGATAAAAATGCAGCAAAATATCATTGTTTGTAAAACTTTTTGCCTCGAAAATGCGGCAGAGCGGATTTACGGAAAGCAGGTTTGTATTGAGTGACAAAGATACCGTTTTTACATTTTTGTGATAACAGCTTCGAATATAAGATGCAAGCCAGCTTTCCATCCGCCGCCGTTCGTTATCATAAGTACGCGGACTTTTGTTGTCAAAATCTTCTCTCGATTTAAACCCATATATATAAAAATCCCGCACATATTCGCGGCTTTTGGCGAGAGATTTTACTAATTCTTGAAATTCAGACATATTTGCTCCTATCTTGTGTGTTATTGCTTGGATTCCAATATACTTTAGGATTTTTGGCGTATTGGAATAAGGCGAAGGATATCTTGGTATTCCATCCTTGTTCCCAACTGCAGGAACTGTATTCTATATTTTCAGAACATTGATAGGCAGTTTTGAATTCAGAACAAAATGGAAGGAAAATAGGATTTTGGATATACGCATCTGATTCATCCAAAGTAGGAGTATAATTTTTATCCTGTAAATTTATCCTGCAAATTTATCATTAATGAAACCCTTCTTTTTTCGTAATTTATCCTGCTTAACCGTTAAAATTTCCAAGTAACCTGACTACATAACGCCAGTCATAGCCATATACGTTTAATCAGTTCAGTACGATAAATTCTGGCGTTATGTAGTATATGTAATCGTATTTTACCAAAATATATATATTTGTCACTCCAATTTTTATCACAGTGTCTGGAAGCCTATTATGGCAAAAAGACAATTATTTTAATTGACGAGTATGATGTGCCGCTTGAAAATGCTTATTTGCGTGGTTTTTATCAGCAGATGGCAGATTTTGTGTGCTCCTTTTTTGAGGCGGCATTAAAGACAAACAGTAGTTTGGAATTTGCGGTTGTTACGGGATGTCTGCGGGTTAGCAAGGAAAGTATATTTACTGGATTGAACAATTTAAAGATTATTTCGATCTTAAATGAGAAATACGACGAATATTTTGGCTTTACAGAGAAGGAGGTGCAGAAAATATGCGAAGATTTTCAACTTTTTGATAAATATAATATATTTAGGGACTGGTATAATGGTTATATTTTTGGCAGAGCGAATGTCTATAATCCTTGGAGTGTAATACAATTTATGGACGATCTTCAGGAAAATCCGAATTGTTTTCCAAGGTCATATTGGGCGAACACTTCTTCCAACAGCATTGTGCGCAAGCTGATAGAGCGGGCAGACGACAGCATAAAGGGAGAGATTGAGCATTTAATTGACGGTCGTACCATTGAAAAACCAATTTATGAAGATATTACGTATGATGAAATATATAGTACAATGGATAATATTTGGAATTTTATGTTTTTTACAGGATATTTCCGTAAAGTAGAGGAACGGATCGATAACAATGATATCCGCTGGATTACGATGTGCCTTCCAAACCGTGAGGTGCGTTATATTTTCCGTGAAAAAGTAATGACATGGTTTCAGGAAAAAATGCAGGAAAAAGATTTGACAAATCTGTATACCGCATTTGTAAATAAAAAATGCGAAACACTGGAAAAAGAATTAAGCGAGATTATGTTTGAAACCATTAGCTCTATGGATGAAAACGAAAGTTATTATCATGGTCTTGTTGCTGGATTGCTCTCACCAATGAAAGGCTACCGTACAAAGTCCAATCGCGAAGCTGGAAAAGGAAGAAGTGACTTATTTATTAAACCAGTTTCGCGCAGAAAACAGGCATTTGTTGTGGAGTTTAAAGTGGCAAAAAGGCCTAGAGAGTTGGAGAAAAAAGCAGAAGAAGCATTAAAGCAGATTCAAGATAGGCAGTATGCTGCGGAATTGCTGGATGATGGTTATGAATATGTTGGCAGATATGGAATTGCTTTTTGTGGGAAAGACTGTTTGGTTAAATTTCAAGAATAAACAAAAGTTTTTATACTATAAATTTTGTGTTTAGTTTATCCTTTTTTCACACAATTTATAGATAGTTTTCTGGTAAGTTTTGAAATTAATGGTAGAATAGGATTATAACTAAGTAACCGTAATTGATACTAGGAGGAGCAAAATATGGATATTTTTGATAAAGCAACGAAAGCAGTAAAGGAGGTCGGCAGCAGTGTAGTCAATACTGCCGCCAGCGTAGGAAGTTCCATTGGAAATGCGACAAGGGAGCAGACAGAGCTTGCAAATTTAAGGATTCAGAAAACGGCAATTGAAAAGAAATTAGAGAGCCGTTATGCGGAGATTGGCAAGCGATATATTGCTTACATTTCTGATTCTTTTCAGATGGAGGCTTTTGATGTGACAGATGTGCTCGACGAAATGCAGCCAGATTTGGATAAGGTAAGGGAAATCGTTGAGCAGATTGATTTGAAAGAGCAGCAAATTCGTCAGAATAACCTTGAGAAAGACCGCAAAAGGGCTCAGGATCAGTTTGAGAGTGAAAAGAAAAAATTGGATAAAGCAAGGGATTTAGATGTTATTTCCGAGGACGAATATGACGATAAATTAGCGCAGGCAAGGAAGAAACTTGAAAACTTTGAAACATTAAAGAAGATTCAGATGCAATATGAGATGGATATTATCACCAAAGAGGAATACGAGGAGAAGGTGAAAAATATTCTGCAATAATTAAATTAAGAGAGGTTTTTTGTCTGTGCATAAAAAGATGAGGGCAGCCAAAATTAGGACTGCCCTCATTTATTAATCGGAAATTCTATTTAGTGTAAAGTCGTCCACAGTTCCCCGGCTTTTGGCGTTGCATTTTATGCGGACACCGATTGTCAGTGATCCGTCTGTCACTTTAATTTCGGGAATAGTTGGATTCTTCCAATCAGCGCACCAATATACAGCTTGATACTAACAGCGATTTTTTGCTTTTCTCACGAATTACCCGTCTTTTTGAGGAGAGTGACGGTCGTATGACACGCACCGAATTGGAACTGTTTTTGTATTACAGTGGCGATTACTTAAATCGGATCGTAAATAAGTTTACAGATATGTGCCTATATGATTATGGTATGACATTTTGCTTAAAAAAGGCTGCGCAGTATCTGACAGACACGAAAGAACCCGTCAGTGCGATAGCAGCTAGAATGAAATTTACAAACCGCACGCATTTTTATTCTCTATTTAAAGAAAAGTATGGTGTTACGCCCAAAGAATATCGACAGCAGCATTTATAAAAAGATAGTATTAATCTTTTATGCCATATGCTTGGGATTGAAAAATGGTGCGTATTGCCCATGTAAAATGTGTTTTGTACTCATTCATGCGTTCTTTGGATGGATTGCCACAGACAAGGCGTGGTGCATTGCAGTCCCAGCCTAAAATAGCATTTGCGTCATCGAAATCCTTGCGTGGAACTTTGTATGCTTCGTTAACCAGAGCAATTTGTCTGGGATGGATTACTGTTTTGCCGATAAACCCGCAAAGACGGTCATCTGACAATTCTTTTGCCAGCCCCGCTTCCCAGCCTGCACCATTGTAATATTCCCAGACAGGGCCAGAAATAATATACCTTGGAGCAAAAATAGTAACAATATCGGAAAATATATTTGCTATCGGTGAAATATTATGAATGGACTCATCAATGTGTCTGCGAAATCCGAAAATATTGCAAAGATCGTTGCCGCCAACACGGATATTTAATACAAGTTCTTCGATCGGCTGAAGCTTTTCAAACAATGCATATAAGGTGGAGGCTCTGTTAATAAGATGCACAATGGAATCATCTTCCAAAATCGGCATTATGTAGGTTTTGCGCTGCCATTCTTCATTGATTCGTTGGATAGTATTGATATATGAATCGCAGTTTTTTAAATTAAATTTTGGCGCGATAAAACCAGTTACGCATTTGCGCGCGGATTTTAAACGCCTTGCAATATCAAGCATTTGTTTTGCACTGCGTACGCGGATAAAAATTTTAGGCAGAAAAAATGCACATTTTTCCATTGCCTGGGAAAGTGTCTGCAAATTTTGGATTAATAACTGTTCTGCTTCGGCAACACAATTGTCATTTATGGTATCTTCTAAGCATAGTGCTAAAGAAAATCCATTTCCGAGTTGGTTGTTTATCAGAGAATCTGTAATGTTATTATTGTTTGCAGGGCAGTAGAGGAGCGGCCCTACGCTGTAATAGATTGGTTTGTCTTTCATAATTAGCTCCCATTGGACAATTGTCCCAACAAATGGACATATTTTGTCACAATTGCACGAAAGATTCGTGCGCAAAATCTTAAGATTTATTTTATTATAGCATTTTTAAATAAATTGTCTAGCATATTTTGTGCTAATGTGATAGGATATCGGATTTGGTATGATACTACACAGCAAAAAGATTTGCCGTGTAGCTGCGCCATCCACACGTTGCAAAGCGGCAATGCGCTCTAAAATTACTAATCTTTACTTGCAAAAGCGTTAGGACTTATGCTTTTTCATAACAATCTATTGACGAATAAACAATAGAATAGTATGATAAAAACAGTGATTTAGAAGCAAATACATATAAGGATGAACAATATGGATGCCCAGATAAAAAAGGAATATTAGAAATGTGTTTCCTAAAAAAGCTTTCTCAGAATGATTATTATGGATGCACGCTGATGCAGGAAATGAGAAAAGTATTTACAGACGTGAATGACAGTACATTTTATGCTATTTTACGGCGCTTAAAAAAAGAAGGGAAAGCGGAAACCTACTTCGGTGAAAAGTCAAACGGGCCGCAAAGAAAATATTGTCGCATAACGGAAGCGGGAATCTGCGATTTAGTGTCTACTGTAAAAGATTGGAAGGCATAGCAAGAGATTGTAAAGCAAATGGGGATTGAGTAAAACAAACATATTAATGTATTAATCTCTTTGATAATAGCAGATTGGTAATAGGGGTTTTGAATCGCAGAACTGCGATGTTATAGAAAGAGAAATAGAAAATGAAACTGAAAATAAAATTTGTATTTGACATTTTAGAATTTTTTCGGTATAGTAATATGTGAATATCGAATCCGGCAAACATTGAGTTTTGGATAAAATATTGAATATGAGATAATATAGTACAATGGATAGTGAAGTCTACTTTTGAGTGGTAGGTGCTCGATAGCCAAAGCGATATAAAGTTAACTTTTTCTTGGCTGGATAGAGCGACCGTCTCCTAAGAAAGTGTTATAACATTCGCCTAAGAGGAAAAAGAAAAAGGTAACAAGTAAAACTAAATATAGATTTTGTAACTGTCGCTATAGCTCAGCTGGATAGAGCGACCGCCTCCTAAGCGGTAGGTCGGAGGTTCAAATCCTCTTAGCGACGCTGAAAACATCGCCGAAAACATTGATTTTTCAAGGTTTTCGGCGTTTCTCATTTTCCAAATAAATTTGAACTCGTAGCAATGTGCGATTAGCAGGAGCGATTTTTGCTAATCAGATTTGACCACAGAGAAATTGAACTGTTAATTATCGTCACCGATTAGCTTGCTAATGATTAGCAAGAAATTTGATGTTTTTGCTAATCAAAATGGCTCTCCTGCTAATTGGAGAAAAAATCGTGCTAAAAAGTCTGCTAATTGAAAAGGCAAAAGTTACTCGTTCAAAGAGCTTTTTTCTGGTGTTACATAATCCCGTATGTTTGAATATATTGCCGTCTGTTTATATAATGAAAGAAAAAAGGACGGTGATATGAATGAGAGAAAAGAAAAATCATTTATATGTGGATAGTGAAGAAAGAA
>VSNQ01000127.1 GCA_009774395.1 Lachnospiraceae bacterium | reverse complement strand
TCTAAAACGCTGGAAGCCACGGCAAACGCTGAAAAGTTTATGAAAGTGGTACGCAAGTACACCAGCTTTGAGGAACTTACCCCTACCCTGTTACGGGAGTTTGTGGAGAAAATCGTAATCCACGAATCGGAAGCCCTTGACGGGAAACGCCGGGGGAAGCTCCGCAGACAGGAAATCGAAATCTATTACTCTTTTGTCGGCAAGGTAGAATTGCCCGACTAAAGCCCGACCCGTCCGGCAGTCAGCCGGACAGGGAACGGCAAAATTTTTTACACTTCTTTTACTTCTTTATCTCACATGAGCAAAATCGCAGGGAATTAAACAGCTTATGAGTGGAGGAGGCATCATCATTGTGGCGCAGACGGTAATCCCACAGCTTACAAGCCTGTTTTCATAAGATAAATGGGCGGGATCATAGACAAAATCACTGAATTTATAAAGGAAATGCTGCAAGGGTGGGTGCTTGACAACCTCAGTTCGATGTTCACAGACATCAATACGAAAGTAGGCGAGATTGCCGGTGAAGTCGGGCAGACACCCAGCGCATGGAACGGGAGTATTTTTTCCATGATACGCAGCCTGTCAGAGAATGTCATGATTCCCATAGCGGGATTGATTATCAGCGCAATCCTTTGTTATGAGCTGATAACAATGGCAATGGACAAAAACAATATGCACGAGATAGGGAGCGAGTTTTTCTTCCGCTACCTCGTGAAAGCGTGTATCGCAGTGATGCTTCTTAGTAAGACCTTTGACATCACAATGGCGATTTTCGATGTGGGCAACCATATCGTGACCAATGCGGCGGCTTCCATATCAGGCTCGACAAGCCTTGACGTGGAAGCAACGCTGACAACCATGTTCAACAACCAGCTTTCCACTATGGGCATTGGAGAACTGATCGGGCTTGGGATAGAAACCATGATCGTCAGCTTATGTATGAAAATCATGTCCGTCCTCATCACCGTCGTTTTATATGGGCGCATGATAGAGATATACCTTTATATTTCAGTGGCTCCAGTCCCTTTTGCAACGTTTAGCAACCGGGAATGGGGCGGCATCGGGAACAACTACATTAAAGGGCTTTGTGCTCTTGCATTTCAGGGATTTTTTATTATGGTCTGTGTCGGCATTTATTCGGTACTCGTTGCCAGTATTGCGGTGGCAGGAAATCTGCACACGGCGCTCTGGTCAGTGGCGGCTTATACCGTTATGCTGTGCTTCAGCTTATTCAAGACAGGTTCGCTTGCCAAAAGTGTGCTTCATGCCTCTTAAAATATCAGACCGATATTTTGGGCTGGAAAGCAAGGAAAATTAACAGTTCCAGATTGTCGGCATAATAAATTAAGCGGCATGAGAACCATTAGACCGATATCGGTCAAAAATCCTGAATGCCCATAAGACCGTAATTTTATAGTTTTAGCGGAAAGGAGGGTGTGCTGGGATTGGTGACAGAGGTTTATAGACAAAATTATGGTATCATAAAAATGAACAAAACCCCACACCAAACAAATTCCAGTTACAATGTTTATGGCAATATCAGTAGCAGTGCCAAAAGATTTAAGCGGCATTAAGACGAAAGTGGCAATGAATCTTACCAAACGCCAGATTATCTGCTTTGGGAGCGCCGCGGCGGTGGGAATCCCTTTTTACCATGTGACAAAGGGAGTATTGGGTACACAGGCTTCTGCGCTCATTATGGTAGCTCTTATGCTGCCGTTTTTCTTTTTGGCAATGTATGAAAAAGATGGTTTCCCGGCAGAGAAAATTCTGTATTATATGCTCAGGCAGAAGATACTCACGCCGGGAATACGTCCTTATAAATCGGAAAACCTCTACAAGAAGCTGGAGGAGAGGGAAAAATTAAAGAAGGAGGTGCGTTATCTTGAAGAAAAAGCCGCAGGCAGTTTTGCAGGGCAGGCATAAAGAAGCCGTCAAGCCCAAAGCGGGGCTTAGCTTTTCGGAAAAGAAACGGTTGAGGGAATTAAAAAACACCCTTGCCGGAAATGACAAAAAACAGGAAAAGCCGGATACTGCGCAGAAAACGATTACGTTCAAAAAAATGTACCGTGACGGTATCTGTCAGGTAGCTTCTGGTTTTTACACTAAAATGGTCGAGTTTTTTGATATTAACTATGACCTTTTGGAGATAGAGGATCAGGGCGAGATTTTAGAGGAGTACAGCAGGCTCATCAACTACTTTGACCCGTCCATACGGTTCGAGCTGTTCTTATTCAACAGGCAGGTCAACGAACAGATGCTGATGGAGCAGTTTGATATACCCCTGCAGGGCGATAAATTTGACGATATTCGTGAGGAATACACGGAAATGTTAAAGAAACAGGCGGCAAAGGGAAACAACGGAATTATGAAATCAAAATACCTTATTTTTGGCATAAAGTGCAAAGATTATAAAGAAGCGAAGGCGAAGATGGTCAGTATAGAAGCGGATGTCATCAAGAATTTCATGAACCTTGGCACCCATGCAAGGAGTCTTGACGGGAAGGAACGCCTGCGTGTCCTGCATGAGTATTTTAATCAGGATACAATGGAGCCGTTCCGCTTCTCATTTAAGGAATTATCGGAGTCCGGAAAGAGCGTAAAGGACTATATCGCGCCGCCGGGGTTTGACTTCCGCTATCCGAGCCGATTCAAGACAGGGAAAATGTACGGATGCGTCCATTATCTTGATATTATTGCACCGAGGTTTAATGATGAGCTGTTAAAAAAGCTGCTTGACATTGATGACAACCTGACAATCACGCTGCATATGCAGACAATGGACCCGGTAAAGGCAATCAAGATGTTAAAAGGCGCGCTCACGAATATCCAGAAAATGAAGATTGAGGAACAGAAGAAAGCGGTGCGTTCCGGCTATGACATGGACATTCTGCCCACAGATATTATTACTTATGAAAAAGATACCTTGGAGCTGCTTGACGATCTGAATACCAGCAACCAGAAGATTATCAAGATGACATTTCTTATTACCTGTTTTGGCAGAAGCAAGAAAGCGTTGGAGAACATCACGCAGAGGGTGTCGGGCATTATCCAGCAGGCAAACTGCAACCTGCGCTGCTTACAGTATCTGCAGGAGCAGGGACTTATGGCGAGTGCGCCGATTGGCTGCAACGATACGGGGATTGAGCGTGTGCTTACTACAAAAAGTACAGCGATTTTAGTGCCTTTCTGCACACAAGAGCTTTTCATGCCTGCTCCGGCGATTTATTACGGTCTGAATGCACTTTCCAACAACATGATTATGGCAGACAGGAAAAAGTTAAGGACGCCAAACGGGGTAATCCTTGGCACACCCGGCTCCGGGAAGTCTTTCTCTGCAAAGAGGGAGATTTTATCCTGTTTCCTTATGACGGGGGATGATGTGATTATCTGTGATCCAGAGGGAGAGTATTTTGCCCTTGTAGGTGCGTTAAATGGGCAGGTGGTAAGGCTTTCCACCAATTCAAAAGACTTCTTAAACCCGATGGATATCCAGCTTTCACACAAGAATGACCGGGAGGCGTTAAAGCTGAAATCGGACTTTATCATTACCCTGTGTGACCTGATAGCCGGAGGGAAGGACGGTCTTGAGAATGATGAAAAAGGCATTATCGACACCTGCATCAAGCATATTTATGACAGGTACTTTGCTGAGCCGAAACCGGAGAATATGCCGATTTTAGAGGATTTGTATAATGCACTGTTAAAGTATGAGCCGAAAGACGTAGCTCCGGAGATGCAGAAGGAAGCAAAGCAGAAAGCAGTGCGGATTGCCAATAGTCTTGTGCTGTATGTGCATGGTTCACAGAATTATTTCAATCATCGTACAAACGTGGATTCACACAATAGGATTATGTGCTTTGACATCAGGGATTTGGGAAACCAGCTCAAAGAGCTTGGAATGTTAATCGTTCAGGATGCGGTCTGGAATCGTGTTTCACAGAACAGAGAGCGTAAGATTGCCACACGGTACTACTGTGATGAATTTCATATGTTATTAAAAGAAAAACAGACGGCAGTCTATTCGGTGGAGATTTGGAAAAGGTTCCGAAAATGGGGCGGCATACCGACAGGTCTGACGCAGAATGTGGGTGATTTTTTGAAATCGGAAGAAATCGAGGGGATACTCGGCAATTCCGATTTTGTTTATTTACTGAACCAGAATGCAAAAGATCAGGCGATACTTGCCGATAAGTTAGGGCTGTCGGAAAAACAGCTTGCCCATGTGACCAATTCCGAGCCGGGAAGCGGGCTTATCCTGTTTGACAACGTGGTTATCCCATTTGTTGACAGGTATCCGACAGATACAAAAACTTTTGCGATCATGAACACAAGGTTGGAGGAAAGCATAAAACAGGAGGAAAATTACATAGAAAGCGGGGTGTCGGAAGATAAAAGTTGACAGAATTATTAATGGTGACTGCCTCTGCGTCCTGAAGGAAATGCCGGATGAGAGTGTCCACTGCTGTGTCACATCGCCGCCTTATTACGGGCTGCGTGATTACGGCATGGAGGGGCAGATCGGCAGAGAGGCAGCACCGGAGGAGTATATTGCGAAGCTGACAGAGATTTTTTCAGAGGTTTATCGTGTACTCAGAGCGGACGGAACCTGCTGGCTGAATATTTCAGATACCTACTGTGGTACGGGAAGCAAAGGGAACTGCAAAGACCCGAAGAACCCAGACGGCAGGAACGGTCAGAAAATATCTATAGCCCAGAACGTAGAGGGGTGCAAGCACAAGGATTTAATCGGTATCCCGTGGATGCTGGCATTTGCGTTAAGAAACAGTGGATGGTATCTGCGCAATGATATTGTCTGGCAGAAAGGAAATGCCATGCCGGAAAGCGCAAAGGACAGGCTGACACGCAGTTATGAGTATATCTTCCTGCTCGCCAAGTCGCAGAAATATTATTTTGATGCGCTGGCGATTGCAGAACCAATAGCGGCAGACACAGCAGGACGGTATATGAGAGGGCGTGGAAACAGCCACAAATATTCCGGTAAAGTGCCGGGGCAGGCAGGTGTGCAGGGACTTAACAAACCACGGAAGGCGGGGGAAATCAAGCAAAACGATATTTCCCCTGTCAGGAACTGCCGGGATGTGTGGTTAATCAATACTGTGCCTTACCGTGGTAAGCATTTTGCGGCTTATCCTCCAAAACTGGCGGAGAGATGCATACTTGCAGGCTGCCCAGAGGGCGGCATTGTCCTTGACCCGTTTTTTGGAAGCGGCACAACGGGGCTTGCGGCGGCACAAAACGGCAGGCATTATATCGGTATTGAGCTGAATGAGGAATATTGTTCTCTTGCGGGGGAACGGATAGGAGGCG
This sequence comes from Lachnospiraceae bacterium, assembly GCA_009774395.1. Taxonomy (GTDB): domain Bacteria; phylum Bacillota; class Clostridia; order Lachnospirales; family Lachnospiraceae; genus COE1. The sequence continues at coordinate 7,699 of VSNQ01000127.1, read as the reverse complement.
GATATGACGTCGGCTGAATTTACAAAGGATAAAAATACTTTTGCTGGCGGCAGTTCTGCGAAGAAAAATACTTTTGCTGGTGGCAGTTCCGCAAAGAAAAATACTGTCGTAAAAAAAGCAAGGCGGAAGCAGCCCAGCGAACACCAGCCTAGAGGTGCAGATACAACTTCTGGACATAATGTCCAGAAGTTAAAACAGCCAGAATTTTTTGAACAGGAGATTGATAAATCTGCAAAGCAGACTGGCTCAAAGCAAAAAGGCAGAGCAGACAGCACCGATGTGTGGGATAAGCACAGCAATTATCAGTGCGATACACAGAAAAGGGCAAAACAGAAAGCAAAATCCAGTCAGAAAAAACGCCGACAACAGGGAAAATTCCAGAAGGAAAACAGTTTTACGGGGCAGATAGAGAAGCATGACAGCAACATTGCTGATGGTAAAATAGAGAGTGGTTTTTCCCATGAACAGAACGCCTTTACAGATGAGAGTGGAGGGGAGCAGACCGAAGGTGCAAAGGGTTTTAAAGACGATTACCGCCACATGGATACTTACCACCAAAGTGAAAAAAAGGGCAGATACCGCAGGCGTAAACATCAGAACAGGGAGCGCAGGAAAAACGCTGATGTTCAACATGACTATCAGGCAAAGGACAATGATTTTACAGAAAAAAGTACCTTCACTGATAGTGCAGAACAGGAATTACAAGGCAGCAAAAAGTTAGACAGGCTGCAAAAGAAGGCGGAAAAATCCGTAAAAAAGACTGAAAAAGCAAGAAAAAAGCTTCCAAAGAAAAAGGAGTATTCTTTAGAGCATATCTTTGATGAAAAAACGGGCAGGGCAAAGTATGTGCTGGCTGCTGTGGTAAAGGAAAAACCTTTCAAGCAGGATAACCCGGTAAAGAAGATTGCAGGCAAAGCCAAATCAAAAATTACCAATTATGCACATGGCAGGGTTGCCGAAGTGGAAAAGGAAAACTCCGGCGTGGAGGGGGCACATAAGACAGAACAGAAAGCCGAAGATGTTTACTGTTTTGTGAAGCGGCACTATAAAAACAAGAAGCAGCGTCAGCGTGAGAAAGTGGCGAAGCTGGAGAAAAAACAGTTCAAAAAAGAAGTCAATTTCCACTATCAGAAGTTTCTGGAAGAAAACCCGGAAATGCAGGAAAAGACTTTAAAGAAACAGCTCCGGAAACGGCTGCAGAAACAGCGCATCAAACGTGAGTATGCAAAAGCAGGGCGGGCGGGACAGGCGGCAAAGAATACAAAAGAAGTGGCTATAAAATCCGCCAATTTTACCACGACAGCAGCAAAGAAAGTGCAGGAGATAGCGGCAAAACACGCCTCACTCCTTGTGACAGCTGCGGCTTTTGGGCTTCTTCTCATTATGATAATGACGTCTATATCGTCCTGCGGGGCGATGTTCACGGAGGGCATTAGTACCACGCTGGCTGGAAGCTATATGAGCGTTCCGGCGGAGATCGACGCTGCGGACTTGGCTTTTTCAGAACTTGAAATGGAATTGCAGAAAGAGATTAATTCCATAGAAACGGATTACCCGGACTATGATGAATATCGTTATAACCTTGACGCAATCGGTCATGACCCGTTTGTGCTCATCAGCTACCTTTCCGCAGTCCATACGGAATTTACTGCGGCAGACGTGCAGAGTGAAATCGAGAGCCTTTTTGATGAGATGTATGAGCTGTCACTAAACCCTACGGAGGAAACGAGGACAAGGACAGTTACCAAGACAGGCACACACACTGTCACAGACCCTGTTACAGGGGAGGAAACAGAGGAAGAATATGAGTACGAGGAGGAAGAAGAATATACCGTAACCATACTGGAGGTTTCACTGACTGCCAAAGATTTAAATGTGGTTGTTGCAGGACACATGGACAGTGAACAGAAAGAAATCTATGCACTTTATAATGAAACGCATGGATTGACACAGCAGTTTTATACGCCGCTGAACCTGTACTGGTACAATTATGTAAGCAGCTATTACGGCTACCGTATCAATCCGGTAACGGGGGCAGAACAGCTCCACAGGGGCGTTGACATTGCTGTACCGACAGGAACCGGTGTCCTTGCGGCGATGGACGGCACAGTTACGACATCCGCTTATGACAGTTATTACGGAAATTATGTTGTGATTGAGGACAGCAGCGGTTACTGTACCAAGTATGCCCACCTGAACACGCTGGGTGTCGGTGCGGGGCAGGCTGTGAAGCATGGCGATACCATAGGGACAACGGGGAATACGGGAAGCAGTACCGGAAGCCATCTGCATATCGAATGTCTGTATAACGGGGAATATTATAACCCGTTATTTTATTTTGAAGCAGGGGAAGGGACGCTCTACGGGGAAACGCCAGCGTCTGGAAGCGGCGGGGGAAATGCCATACCGCCTGATTCCTACGATGATGCGGCAGTGCAGGCGCTTATGGAGGAAGCCGCAAAGTATTTAGGCTATCCGTATGTATGGGGCGGTTCAAGCCCGTCCACCAGCTTTGACTGTTCCGGTTTTGTCTGCTGGGTATTTACCAACAGCGGGGTGCATAACCTGCCACGGACTACCGCACAGGGCATCTATGATCAGTGTACCCCGGTTTCGGCGGCGGATGCGAAAGCGGGAGATATTATCTTTTTTACAGGCACTTACAAATCGGCGGGGGCTGTGAGCCATGTGGGGATCTACTGTGGCAATCGGACTATGATACATTGCGGCGACCCGATTAAATATGCCAGTATTAATACGTCCTACTGGCAGAGTCACTTTTATGCATTTGGTCGCATATCAGGAAATTAAATGTTGAGTGACAATTATAACTGATAAAGTTACAAAAAAGATTGATAATGTACAATTAAAAATGATAAAAGCTGTTTCAACAAAAAAGTGACAAATAGCTTGATAAAAACAGTATAAAAAAGACAATTATGTTTGATAATGTGGGGCTGTTTCTGAAACGTATATCTTCTTGCGACAAGTATTTTCGAGTGAGTACGTTTAGGTGCAGCCTTGCTTTTATGCCGGATAAAATCAAAGGGCATTTTATCAATCATAATTGTAAAAATCGTGTGGGAAATTATCAGTTTTAATTGTAAACAGACATTAAATTGTCCAGAAATAATAAAGTTGGATAATTTTTTAAACAAAGCTGTATAATTTCCAAAAAAGATTGATAAGAGCAACAAAAACATGATTTTGCAAAAAAGTCTGATAACATTTCGGAGATATTTGTAATAAAGTTTGATAATTAGACGGCAGCATCATATCTAATTTATTTTATCACAAAAGCACTTTTTAATGCAGAAAGGAAGGGATAGTGTGACGAAGGAAAGGATTGAAAAAGAGCTTTCTAAAGTCCGTGGGCAGCTTGCAGACCTGCAGGAAAAGCAGAAGGATTTGGAGAGCCAGTTACAGATGGCAGAAGATGCGGAGAAGATGAAATTTATTGAGAAAAATAAAATTTCTCTGGAGCGTTTAATTCTGCTCAACAAAGTTAGTGAGGAAGAAATTTTAAACCTGCTAAAGAAAAAAGAGCAGGAGGAAAAGCGGGCACAGCAAACAGAAAAGGAGGCGGTAGACCATGAACAGAAAAATGAAGTTACGTTATAGGGCGGTGTTATCGCTTATTTTAACCGCAGTATTATTCTGCATTCCTGTGGTGGCATTTTCCATGAATGAGAACAATGTAATTGATGTAAAGGCAGAGGACGGCGGGGAAGGCGGCACAGAGAAAGAAACAGAGAACAATACAAAGGAAAGCACCATGGAGCAGGAAACATCAGAACCAAAAGAAACAGAGAGCGGTACAAAGGAAAGCACCACGGAGCAGGAAACATCAGAATTAAAAGAAACAGAGAGTGGTACAGAGGAAAGCGCCACGGAGCAGGAAACATCAGAATTGAAAGAAACTGAGAACAGTACAGAGGAAAGTACCACAGAACAAGAAACATCAGATCTGGAATCAACCGAACAGGAAACGGAAAGCGGCACAGAGGGGGAAACAGAGGGAGAAAGCGTTTCAGAAAATGGAGTGCCGGAACCAGAATGTACCTGTGAGAAAAGATGCAGCGCATATGATTTTGAAAAAGATTGTACAGTATGCGCCGACAATTACAAGGACTGCGGATATAAGACACCAAATGTAGTAATTCGTATTAACTGTCCTGGTGGGTGGTACAACGAAAAAGCAGCCATAACATTTTCCGTATCTGACAAAGCGCATACGGGGAATTTTGAAATGGCGAAGATACAGGCAAAAGTCGGGCAGAATGGGAGCTGGACGGATGTGACAGAGGATAAAAAACTGGAAATTTCAGAGAACTGTACCGTATATGTGCAGGTCACAGACCAGAAAGGCAATACATATGAAAAAAACAGGGCAATTAAATGTTTTGACACTACAAAGCCTACGCTCAATGCGGCAGTCAGTGACGGGCTGTTGAGCGTCCAAGTACATGATACGGACTCTGGCGCAAAAGCGGTTTATGTGAACGGGTATGAATTTACGGAGCTGACAAACGGTACATTGAATATCCGCTTACAGCAGTTTGACGCAGGGTATGAGTATTTTTCCATTTCCGCTATGGACAATGCAGGGAATATGTCAGAAGTCTACAAGACGAAAAATCCGTATTATAAAGACCCGGCAGATGAAAGTGACGAGAACCCGGCAGAGCAGCTCCCGGTCAATGCCAAAGCCACCAAGCCGGGGAACGCCACAGCGACCATAACAGAACATACCAAGACAGACGGTGACGGGAACACTGTTTCACAGACACCAGAGGAACAGAAGAAACAGGAATTTGCCAAAGCGGATGCGGCGGAAAAGGCAGAAAGCGGACAAAAGGAGAAAGAGCAGTCCGAAAAGGGGAAAGAATTTTATACAATCCAGACGGCATCGGACAAGGTTTTCTATCTGATTATTGACCGTGACGGGGAGGAGGAAATGGTGTACTTCCTTACGGAGATTACAGAAAATGACCTGTTAAATGTCACTTCTGACAATAGCGATACTTTGCCGAAAAATTCCGCTGCTTTAGAATCGGCAATCCCGTCAGGGGAAAGCGCACTGCCAAACAATAACGGGGAAAAGCCGGAAGATAAAGAGCAGACAGAAGAAAATACCGAGGAAACAGAAAATACGGAAGATGAAGAAACCACAGAGGAACCCGAAACGGAAGCAAAAGTGAAAGCAGAGGAGCCGAACCCGGTCATTTCTTATATCCTTATGGGTGCACTTGCGGCAGCTTTCATCGGCGGAGCTTATTATTTTAAGGTAGTCCGCAAAAAGAAAGAGGACTTCATCGAGGACGAAGATGAGGACGATGAGGATCATGAGGAATACGAGAATGAAGATGCAGAACAGGAGGACGGTTCCGAAGATGATTTTTTTGAAAATGGAGAGGAGTAACCGGCAGCATGGGAGAAAAGAAGTATTCAGTTATTCTGGCAGATCCTCCATGGTGCTACAGGGTGTATTCTAAAAAAGATAAGGGAAGAAGCGCAGAGAGCCACTATCCCACCATGAACATAGAAGATATAAAGGCACTTCCGGTTGCTGACATTGCGGACAAGGATTGTGCCTTATTTCTATGGGTAACATTCCCCTGCCTTTTGGAGGGACTGGAAGTGATAAAAGCATGGGGATTTACCTATAAAACAGTAGCATTTGTATGGGTAAAACAGAATAAAAAGAGTGAATCGCTCTTTTGGGGGATGGGATACTGGACACGCTGCAATGCAGAGCTTTGTATTTTAGCAACAAAAGGTGCACCAAAGCGTGTGGATGCAGGGGTGCATCAGGTAGTTATGTCACATATTGAAGAACACAGCAGAAAACCGGCAGAGGTGCATCAAAGGATTAACCAGCTTATGGGCAGTGTGCCAAAGATAGAACTTTTTGCCCGGAGAAAAACAGAGGGGTTTGATGTATGGGGAAACGAAGTGGAATGTGATATTGAATTGACAGGAGGAAATAAATGCAGTTAGTGATAACCGAGAAGCCGAGCGCTGCAAGGAGTATCTCCGAAATAATCGGTGCAAAGGAAAATAAAGACGGGTACATGGAGGGGAACGGTTTTCTTGTTTCATGGTGCATCGGGCATCTGGTGGAGCCTGCACAGCCGGATGCCTATTTTGATACATGGAAAAAGTGGAATTATGAGAGCCTGCCTATGATACCGGAGAAATGGCAGACAGAGGTAAAAAGCAGCACAGTGGCGCAGTACAAGGTATTAAAGGGGCTTATGCACCGCGCCGACGTGGAAACTGTGATTTGTGGCACCGACGCAGGACGTGAGGGAGAGCTTATCTTCCGCCTTGTGTATGAACAGGCAGGATGTGACAAGCCAATCAAACGCCTGTGGATTTCCTCAATGGAGGAAAGCGCAATCCGTGAGGGCTTTGAGAACCTGCGTCCGGGAAGCGATTATGATAACCTCTACTATTCCGCACTGTGCAGACAGAGGGCAGATTGGATTGTAGGACTGAATGGCACAAGGCTGTTTACGGTTCTGTATGGCGGGAAAGTATTAAAGGTCGGCAGGGTGCAGACACCGACGCTTGCAATGTTAGTGGAGCGGGAATCAAAGATTATAAACTTTAAGAAAGAACAGTATTTTATGGCGCATATTTTATGCGGCGGCGTAGATGCCGTATCGGGGCGCATTGATAAAAAAGATGAGGCACAGCAGCTTACGGAGGCTTGTAAAAACGGGCAGGCGCTTGTCACTTCCATTATAAAAGAGGAAAAAGCGTCTGCGCCGCCGAGGCTCTATGACCTCACCACGCTCCAGCGTGACGCGAACCGTCTATTCGGCTTTACTGCAAAACAGACTTTGGAGTACACGCAGAGTTTATATGAGAAAAAGTTAGCCACCTATCCGAGAACGGACAGCCAGTTTTTATCCGACGACATGGAACAGACGGCAAAGAATGTAATCAATGTGGTTTTCCAGTCGGTTTTATTTGAGGAAAGTGTGATATTTAATCCTGATATAAAAAGGGTGATGGACAGCAAAAAGGTTACAGACCACCATGCCATTATTCCCACAATGGAGATTGCAGAAGCTGACCTTGCAACGCTGCCGGAAACAGAGCGGAAAATCCTGTCCTTAATTGCGAACCGCCTTTTGTGTGCGACGGGAGAGAAACACCTGTATGAAACGGTAAGGGCAGAGCTTACGTGCAGCGGACATATTTTTACGGTTTCGGGAAAGAGCGTTATGCATAACGGCTGGAAAGACTTTGAAGATGCATTTAAGTGTTCTTTCAAAACGTCGGAAGATGCGGATAAAAATGCTGCGGAAGAAAAGAAGCTGCCGGAGCTTTCGGAAGGAATGTCATTTGATGGAGTACAGACCAAAGTATCAGAGCATTTCACGCAGCCGCCAAAACACTATACGGAAGATTTATTATTAGCCGCAATGGAACGTGCCGGGGCAGAGGATATGGGCGATGATGTGGAGCGCAAGGGACTTGGTACGCCTGCGACAAGGGCGGATATTATTGAAAAGCTGGTAAAGGACGGATTTGTAAAGCGTGAGAAAAAACAGATGATACCAACGGAGGACGGCAGGAAGCTTATTGCTGTACTTCCTGATGTGGTTAAATCGTAAGCGATGAATAACCTGCCGGTTTTACATATTCTAAAATCTGTGGGATAATCTTTTTGACTGACAAGTGAATG
>VSNQ01000126.1 GCA_009774395.1 Lachnospiraceae bacterium | reverse complement strand
GATACTAATATTTTGGACAATAGTATTTATGTTCTTACCAAAAATGAAATAGAAAAATTTAAAGAAGCAGGTTATAATATAAAACAATTTGAAACTTGTTATACAGCATATTTAAATGAACAATAATATCAAAACCACATTATTTTAAAGATATGGCTGCCGCTGTAAGCGGCAGCCATATCTTTATCAACAACTTATCCACAGTTATCCCCAAAAAATCCACACTGTCCACAAGATATCCACAAATTGTGGGTAACTTGTGGATATCTTGTTTAAATAATGTAGAAAACTTTCGCCGAAACTTTACAAAGCCACTATTTATAAATGTGGAATATGTATATAATTATTCACATAGTTATCCACAAAATTGTGGATAACCCTCCAATAAATCGTGTATTTTATCCACTTTCCACATGCTGTTGATAGACTTATCCACATTATCAACACTTTTTTTGAGGATATTGTGTATAAAAAAATACATTTTATTAAACTATTTTTCCATAATTGTTTGATTTTTTCGCGGTTTTGGTTTACTATTAAAGTGTATGTTTATTATCATTTTGGGATAAAGAATCAAAAAGGGGCTTAAGAATGCCCCCAAAGGCAGAGGTATAACATGAACGAAATCAAAGAACGATGGGACGAAATCAAGGAGATATTGCGGCACGAATACGATCTCACCAATATATCCTTTAATACATGGGTCGCACCGCTGCAATTTTATAAAGAGGACAACGATGTTGTAACAATTTTAATTCCAGCAGAGCAGGCACATCTTCTGAACTATATCCAAAAACAATATAAGATATATTTTCAGGTAACAATTTCCGAATTAATGAACCGCAACTACGATATTGATTTTATCGCAGAAGGCGATGTTGCAATACCTGAAGTTAAGAAAGGCAAACCTTTACCTGCTCCGAAGCGCAGCACAAGTCATAATTATGACCATGCAAACCTAAATAATAAATACAAATTTGATACCTTTGTCGTAGGGAGCAATAATAAATTCGCCCACTCTGCTGCACTTGCGGTTGCAGAATCGCCAGGTGGTGCCTATAACCCACTGTATCTGTACGGCGGCGCAGGGCTTGGCAAAACCCACTTAATGCACTCGATCGGACATTTCGTGTTGGAACAAAATAACAATATGAAAGTTCTATATGTAACATCCGAACAATTTACAAATGAAGTTATCGAATCAATCCGAAGCGGTAACGCTGCTGCTATGACAAAACTCCGTGAGAAATACCGAACGGTTGATGTCCTTCTTATCGACGATGTTCAGTTTATTATTGGCAAAGAATCAACACAAGAAGAATTTTTCCATACGTTTAACGTCCTGCATTCTTCTGGCAAACAAATAATTATTTCCTCTGATAAACCGCCAAAAGAAATGGAAACCCTAGAAGAGCGCTTTCGCTCACGATTTGAATGGGGATTGATTGCGGATATTCAACCGCCAGACTATGAAACACGTATGGCAATTCTACGCAAAAACGCTGAAATTTATAATAAGGAAATTGACGATGAAATTATTCAGTATATAGCCACAAATATTAAGTCTAATATCCGTGAACTTGAGGGGGCATTAAACAAAGTATTGGCGAATGCACGCTTAAATAAGAAAGAACTCACGCTTGCGCTTGCTGAGGATGCACTCAAAGATGTTATTTATCCCGATCAAGTACGCGAAGTAACACCCAATTTAATTATTGATGTTGTTTCCGACCATTTTAATGTAGCAAGGGAAGACGTAACCTCCAAAAAGCGCAATTCCGAATATGTACTGCCCCGCCAGATTATTATGTATTTATGCCGTACAATGACTGGCGCCTCATTGCAGAATATTGCCGCACTGTTAAGCAAAAAAGATCACACCACCATTATTCATGGTGTGGATAAAATTGCGGAAAAACTTAAGACAGATGAGGATTTAAGAAATAAAATCGAAACGATTAAGAAAAAGATCGCACCCTCCTAACCATTAGGTTGTGGATAAACCTGAATAACTTCAGAATAATTCTGAACGTTATCCACAGATTTATTCTGAACGTAAATGCTGTATTTTCAAGGGATAACAGAGTTATTCACATTTCCACGCCTATTATTACTAAGATTACGAATTTATATTTATTTATATATATTTTTTGCGCTGCTGCTCTGCCGCCACATTTTAACAACTACAGCGAAGGGAGTTATACACATGAAAATAATATGTTCTAAAATAAATCTTTTAAATGGCGTTAACACCGTTTCCAAGGCTGTACCAAGCAAAACAACATTATCTATCCAAGAATGCATTCTGATGGATACAACAAAAGGACAGATTACACTGACTGCTAATGATATGGAAATGGGGATTGAAACGATAATTGATGGTGAGATTATCGAAAAAGGAACAATTGCACTCGATGCAAAAATTCTTTTAGAGATGGTTCGCAAACTTCCAGACAATGATGTTACCATAGTAACGGATGCCTCCTACAAAGCAACCATTACCTGTGAAAAAGCGAAATTTAATATTATTGGAAAATCTGGTGAAGATTTTTCTACACTTCCCCATATTGAACGGTCAGACTCCATTTTAATTTCGCAGTTTACACTAAAAGAACTAATACGGCAGACGAGTTTTTCTATTGCCGATAATTTAACAAATAAAATTCTTACCGGTGAATTGTTTGAGATTCAAGACAGTATATTTAAAGTGGTTTCCTCCGATGGACTACGTATTTCGCTTCGTAAAACGCAGTTAAAAGATTCTTATCCTGCAAAAAAAGTAATTGTGCCTGGTAAAACATTAAATGAAATCAGCAAAATTTTATCGGGTGACGCAGATAAAGATGTTCATATTTTCTTTACGGATAAGCATATTTTATTTGAATTTGAAAATACAACAGTTGTTTCAAGACTGATTGAGGGGGAATACTTAAAGATAGATAATATTTTATCTGCCGATTATGAAACAAAAGTTCGATTAAATAAGCGGGAATTTCAAAGCTGTATTGATCGATCTACGCTTCTTGTTAAAGAGGGTGATAAAAAACCGCTGATTTTAAATATTAAAGATGATGTTATGGAATTAACCATGAATTCTGTAATCGGCAGTCTTGACGAAGAGATTGATATTATCAAATCGGGAAAAGACTTAATGATTGGATTTGATCCAAAATTTTTAATTGATGCGTTAAAAGTAATTGACGACGAAGAAGTTGAAATGAAACTGCTCAATCCCAAAGCGCCATGTTTTATTAAAGATAATGAAGAAAGCTACACCTATTTGATATTACCAGTAACTTTCAGCACTGTTGGTTAAATCGAATTTATACTTACAAGCGATTAGATTTTCCTTTCTGTATAACACGTATTGCCCGCTTATGCAATATGGGTTGTGCAGAGATTGGTAAATTTTAACGGTTGTCAGCATATATACAGCAGAAAGGATGGCATATTTGATATGAAAGAAGTATGGATTCAGGATGAATTTATAAAAATTGGGCAGGCATTAAAATTAGCAGGGCTTGCTGGATCTGGCGTGGATGCTAAAATCGCTGTACAGGATGGTCTTGTGCGTTTAAACGGCGTTGTGGAAACCAGACGCGGAAAAAAGGTTTTCAATAACGATCAAGTGTCATATAATGGGGAGTCCTTTGTAATTAAAACGAAAAAAGGGATCAAATTATGATATTAAAGTCTTTGGAACTTGAAAATTTTAGAAACTATAACTCCCTGTCTATACATTTTGACAGTGGTACAAATATTCTCTATGGTGATAATGCGCAGGGTAAAACCAATATCCTCGAAGCAATCTATTTATCTGCAACGACCAAATCGCATAAGGGAAGTAAAGACAGGGATATTATTCATTTTGACAAAGAAGAATCGCATATTCGTACTTATGTACTAAAAGATGGCCTGAAAAATAGAGTGGATATGCACCTTCGCAAAAATAAGTCAAAAGGAATCGCCATTAATGGACAGAAAATTAAAAAAGCGGCGGATCTGCTTGGACTTCTTAATGTTGTGTTTTTTTCACCCGAAGATTTATCAATTATTAAAGATGGGCCTGCACAACGGCGCCGCTTTATGGATATGGAACTTTGTCAGTTAAATGGATTTTATTTGCAACAGTTAAATAGTTATAATAAAATTATCAATCAGCGCAATAAGCTGCTAAAAGAATTATATGTAAATCCCAGCCTGAAAGATACATTGTCTGTATGGGATTCCCAGCTTGTTTCCTATGGCAGCAAAGTAATGGAATGCCGCAGTTCATTTGTAGAACAATTAAATAAGATTATTTATCAGATACATTTAAAGTTATCGGGCGGCAAGGAGGAACTTCAGATTGTTTATGAACCAGATGTTTTGGTCGCGGATTTTGAGGAAAAATTAAAGAATAGTCAAGAAAGAGATATCCGTTTTAAACAGACTTCTGTTGGCCCGCACAGAGATGATTTTGCATTTGCAGCAGGCGGTATTGACCTTAGAAAGTTTGGTTCACAAGGTCAGCAGAGAACAGCTGCATTATCTGTAAAATTAGCCGAGATTGAATTGGTGAAACAACTGACAAACGATACGCCGCTGCTGCTTTTGGATGATGTGCTTTCTGAACTTGACAGCAGCAGACAAAATTATCTTTTAAATAGTATTGGAGATATCCAGACGATTATTACATGTACAGGTTTAGAAGAATTTGTAAATAACCGTTTTGAAATCAATAAAATTTTCGAGGTTTCAAACGGAAACATAAAAGATATGCAAAACAGTCAGAAAAACAGCGCAAAAGCATCCGTGCTATAAAACACAGGATTTTAAACAGTAGATACTGGGAAAGGAAAGGTAAATTGTATGAGTATGGAATACGGAGCTGACCAGATACAGATTTTGGAAGGGCTTGAGGCTGTCCGCAAACGGCCGGGAATGTATATTGGGAGCACTTCTTCAAGAGGTCTGCATCATCTGGTATATGAGATTGTAGACAATGCGGTCGACGAGGCACTTGGCGGTTATTGCGATACCATAGATGTAACCATTCATCCCGATAATTCAATTACAGTAATTGATAATGGACGGGGGATTCCGGTCGGTATTAACCATAAAGCAGGTGTTCCTGCTGTAGAAGTGGTTTTTACAATTCTCCATGCAGGCGGTAAATTTGGCGGTGGAGGATACAAAGTTTCTGGTGGATTGCATGGTGTTGGCGCATCGGTGGTAAATGCACTTTCCAATTGGCTTGAGGTGGAAATCTGCAGCGAGGGTAAAATTTATAAGCAACGCTATGAACGCGGTCATGTTTGCTATCCGCTAAAAGTGATAGGTGATTGCGAAGCGGGTAAGACGGGATCAAAAATAACATTTTTGCCAGATGATACGATTTTTGAGGATACTGTTTTTGATTTTGATACTTTAAAACAAAGACTGCGGGAAATGGCATTTCTTACAAAAAATTTAAAAATTATTCTGCGTGATCTGCGGCCAGAAAACGGAAAAATTGAAAAAACATTTCATTACGAGGGTGGTATCTGCGAGTTTGTCACATACTTAAATAAAAGCAAAACACCACTTTATGATGATATTATGTATTTTGAGGGCAAAAAAGACGACGTTTATGTAGAAGTTGCTATGCAGCACAATGATTCCTATACAGAAAGCGCATACAGTTTTGTAAATAATATAAATACACCAGAGGGCGGCACGCATTTAGCTGGATTTCGAAATGCAATTACTAAGACATTTAATGATTATGCAAGAAATGCAAAATTACTCAAGGATAGTGAACCAAATTTAAGCGGTGATGATATTCGAGAGGGGCTTACAGCAATTGTATCTATTAAAATTGAAGATCCCCAATTTGAAGGGCAGACAAAGCAGAAATTAGGTAATTCTGAGGCAAGGGGGGCTGTTGACAGTATTGTCAGTGAACAGCTTACGTATTATCTTGAGCAGAATCCAACAATTGCAAAGCAAATTTGTGAGAAGTCGATTTTAGCACAGCGGGCACGGGAAGCGGCGCGCAAAGCAAGGGATTTAACACGAAGAAAAACAGCGCTTGACGGCATGGCTCTCCCAGGCAAGCTTGCGGATTGTTCTGATAAAGATCCAAAAAAATGTGAAATTTTTATTGTAGAGGGAGATTCTGCAGGCGGCAGCGCTAAGACAGCCAGAAGCCGTGCAACACAGGCAATTCTTCCGTTGCGTGGCAAAATATTAAATGTAGAAAAAGCAAGACTTGACAAAATATATGGAAACGCAGAAATCAGGGCAATGATTACAGCATTTGGTACAGGGATTCATGAGGATTTCGATATTGCAAAACTGCGGTATGACAAAATTATAATTATGACAGATGCGGACGTGGATGGTGCACATATTGCAACGTTAATGTTGACTTTCCTCTATCGCTTTATGCCTGAACTGATAAAGCAGGGGCATGTTTATCTGGCACAACCGCCACTGTTTAAGTTAGAAAAAAATAAAAAAGTCTGGTATGCCTACACAGATGATGAGCTTGCAAAGATTCTCGACGAGGTGGGACGCGATCAGAATAATAAGATACAACGTTACAAAGGCCTTGGTGAAATGGATGCAGAGCAGCTTTGGGATACTACAATGGATCCAGAAAAGCGTGTGCTTTTGAAAGTTTCTATGAACGAAGAAGCGGAATCAGAAATTGACCTTACTTTTACTACATTAATGGGTGATAAGGTTGAACCGCGCCGTGAATTTATTGAAACCAATGCCATGTATGTGAAAAATTTGGATATTTAGCAGTTACTATTACAGTCGAAATGCGCATTAACTGCGCATTTACGACCCAGTACAGTAGATTACGCAAGCATTTGCGCCTTGCAGCAGGCACTTGGAATGCGCAAATGCTGTTACTATGAGCAACTGGAAGCTGTGAATAGTAATTATTTAGCAATAGCTGTCCAAGAATGGGGGTTGACTATGGACGATACAGTTTTTGACAAAATACAGGAAGTCGATTTGCAGAAAACAATGGAGAAATCGTATATTGAATATGCGATGAGTGTAATTGCTTCCCGTGCTCTGCCTGATGTACGAGACGGATTAAAACCAGTACAGCGCAGGGTGCTTTATTCCATGATTGAATTAAATAATGGTCCTGACAAGCCGCATCGTAAGTGTGCGCGTATTGTCGGTGATACAATGGGTAAATATCATCCTCACGGCGATAGTTCTATCTACGGTGCGCTGGTGAATATGGCGCAGGAATGGTCTACACGCTATCCATTGGTTGATGGTCATGGAAATTTCGGCTCGGTGGATGGCGACGGCGCGGCTGCTATGCGTTACACAGAAGCAAGATTAAGCAAAATTTCTATGGAATTGTTGGCAGATATCAATAAAAATACCGTAGATTTCGAGCCGAACTTCGATGAAACAGAAAAAGAGCCTGTAGTATTGCCCAGCCGCTATCCCAATCTGCTGGTAAATGGTACTCAGGGTATTGCTGTGGGTATGGCTACGAATATCCCACCCCACAATTTAAGAGAAGTGATTGCGGCGGTTGTAAAAATTATTGATAATCGTGTGCTGGAGGACAGAGAAACAGAAATTGACGAATTGCTGCCGATAATCAAAGGGCCTGATTTTCCCACAGGCGGCATTATTCTTGGCACGCGCGGTGTAGAGGAGGCTTATCGTACCGGACGTGGAAAAATTCGCGTGCGTAGCGTAACGGACATTGAAGCCATGCCAAACGGCAAAAACCGCATTATTGTTACAGAGCTTCCTTTTATGGTAAATAAGGCAAGATTAATCGAGAAAATTGCGGAACTTGTTAAGGAAAAAAGAATTGACGGCATTACAGAACTGCGTGACGAATCTGACAGAGAAGGTATGCGTATCTGTATTGAATTACGTAAAGATGTCAATGCAAATGTTATTTTAAATCAGCTCTACAAACATACACAGCTTCAAGACAGCTTCGGCGTGATTATGCTTGCATTGGTGAATAATCAGCCAAAGGTTATGAATTTAAAAGATATTCTAACCCATTACATTTTACATCAGGAGGAGGTTGTTACCCGCAGAACACAATATGATCTGAATAAGGCGGAGGAACGTGATCATATTTTGCAGGGTCTGCTGATTGCCCTTGACAATATTGATGAAGTCATCCGTATTATTCGCTCGAGTGCTAATACACAGACTGCGAAAGAAGGATTAATTGAGCGTTTTGGACTGACTGATATGCAGGCACAAGCGATCGTTGATATGCGTTTGCGTGCATTAACTGGTTTGGAACGGGAAAAACTTGAAGCTGAACACGCAGAACTTTTGGAAAAGATTAAGGAGTATAAAGCGATTTTAGCAGATAAAAAACGGCTGCTTGGTGTGATCAAAGAAGAAATTATGATGATTTCGGTAAAATACGGCGACGACAGGCGGACGAAATTCGGCTATGACGAATCCGAGATTAATTTGGAGGATTTGATCCCACGCGGCAATACTGTTATCGCAATGACAAGCCTTGGCTATATTAAGCGTATGACTGTGGATAATTTTAAGACGCAGCATCGCGGCGGACGTGGTATTAAGGGAATGGCAACAATTGATGATGACTATATCGAAGATTTGTTGATGACGAATACGCATCATTATCTAATGTTTTTCACAAATTTTGGGCGTGTATACCGCTTAAAGGCATATGAAATTCCAGAAGCAGGAAGAACGGCAAGAGGAACAGCAATTGTCAATCTATTACAATTAAATCCTGGCGAAAAAATTTCCGCAATGATACCAATTCATGAGTATGAAGACGGTAAACATTTATTTATGATTACAAAAAAGGGAATTGCAAAGAAAACACCGATTATGGAATTTTCTAATGTGCGCAAAACAGGTCTTGCCGCTATTTCGCTGCGCGATGATGATGAGTTAATTGAAGTAAAAGTAACCGATGAAAACTCTGAAATTTTCTTAGTTACAAAATATGGAATGTGCATCCGCTTTAGAGAAACAGATGTTCGCTCCATGGGCAGAGGTGCAATGGGCGTTATTGGTATGAATCTTGATGACGATGATGAAATTGTCGGTATGCAGTTAAATACGCAAGGTGATTCCCTGCTTGTTGTATCAGAAAAAGGCATGGGTAAACGGACAGGGCTTAATGAATTTACCGTTCAAAAACGCGGCGGAAAAGGCGTAAAGTGCTATCGTATCGCTGAGAAAACAGGAAATGTTGTCGGTGTCAAGGCTGTAAAAAATGACAACGAAATTATGATGATTACAACAGAAGGCGTAATTATTCAGATGCTTGTCAACGATATTTCAACCATAGGGCGCAATACCTCTGGCGTAAAAATGATTAACCTGGATGATGGCGTAGTTGTTGCAAAGATTGCAAAAGTACGCGAGAAACTTTCCGACGGAACGCAGGAATTTGAAGATGTTGAGGAAGCATTAGAACAAGTTGTGGATTTGGAAACAGAAGAATAAACATTTCTTTATGCAGCATTTTTAATTTTTACCTGACTACATAACGCCAGCTATATGCGTTTATCCAGTGCAGTACGATAAATTCTGGTGTTATGTAGTATATGTGTCTTTGAAACCATAAAGTGGTTTTGCATGGCTTGAAACATTACAATTCACCAAAACGAAGTTGTGATATTTTTAGAAATCAGTTATATTTTTGTTGCATTTTGAATATGCAAATGGTATAATTTAAAAAATAAAACTGAATAGAACAATGTCTTCAGGGCAGGGTGAGATTCCCGACCGGCGGTTAAAGTCCGCAGGCGCAAAGGCGCAGGATTTGGTGAAATTCCAAAACCGACAGTTATTTTGTGCATACGCCAATACAGAGGAAATGCATGGCACATTGGCGGCACACGAGCAGGAAGATAAATCTTCTCTCTCGATTATTTAAAGTCTGGATTAAAGAAGGTGTGTTGAAATGGTCAGTCTTTAGCTGGCTTTTTGCACTCTTTTTTTGTCCATCTGCTCTGATTGACATTTCAATACACCTAAGGAACAATTAAAAAGTTATTTTTATTGTTCCTAATTTATTAACATCTGAAAGGCATTCGTTTTTTCAGGTGTTATTTTTATGCTTACAGGCACTTAAACAAAGAATATCAATATAGCTGACAAGTGCCTGACGTATGAGCAGGGAAACGAATTTTCTCTACTCGATTGCGCAAATTTGTGCAAAAAGAACCAGGTTACATTAATTATATTTAATGTAATACAACAGTATTTTGGAGGTAAAAATATGAATTGTAAAACAAAGAAACTCACAACAATTGGGATGCTCTGTGCTCTGGCATATATTGCTGCTGCTATTGGGCGTATTCCTCTCGTACTCTTTCTAAAGTACGATCCAAAAGATATTATTATTGTAATCGGCGGATTAATTTATGACCCACTTGCTTCGTTAATAATTACATTGATTGTATCATTTGCCCAGATGATAACAACAAGTCAGACTGGTATATTGGGCTTTCTTATGAATGTAATTTCAAGCTGCACTTTTGCCTGCACTGCCGCTTTTATTTATCAAAAAAAGCGTAAAGCTGCTGGTGCTGTTATTGGGTTATTGTGTGGATGGGGAGGTATGATTGCGGTGATGATGCTCTGGAATTATTATATTGCGCCGATATATATGGGCTATTCAAGAGAGGAAATCGCAAAGCTGTTGCTTACTGCATTTTTACCGTTTAATTGTATTAAAGGTGGTCTAAACGCAGGGTTTACAATGCTGCTATATAAACCTGTCGTTACTGCCCTGCGTCGCTCTAACTTAATAGAATCAGCACCGTCAGATAATGAAAATAAAGAAAGAATTAGAAAAAATATTGTAGATAATCCAACAAATAAGGAAAATAAAATCAGTGATATAAATAAAAATTTTAATGAAAAAATACGGATAAATAAAGGAATTTTTAGTATTGCATTTGTGATTATATTATTATGTATTGTAATGATTTACTGTTTAAAATAGTCTGTTATAATAAGCGTCAAAAAGACAAGTGCTTATTATAACAATATGAATACAGCCGCACAAAGGAAAATTGCCGCTTTGCGGCGTGCGGCTGGTGAAATTGTTTGGCAAATATAAGTGTTCATTAGTATAATTTATTATTAATTTATTGAATAATATGATTAAGATATTGTAAAAAATTATCTGCGATTACTTCCATTTTATCTGCAATTTCTTCTCTGCTGATTTCGGATTCTTCATCAAAATCAAAGAGAATTTCATGATCAATCTGACATATTTTACATGCGTTTTCATCCGGGATATTTACTAAATCAATGCATCGAATAAAGTATCCATCCTTATCCCATGTAAACGGCAGATATCCTGCTTTTATAAGAAGTGGATTCCATGCATTTTGTATTGCTTCAAACGGTTCATCAATAGAATGCCGCCCTACTGGATAGTCAAAAAAAATGAAAATAGGTGGTAAAAAAGATTTTTAGAATATTGGGCAAGGAAACACCTAGCTGTTTTTCTAAGGCAGCAATATCTTTTTCTGTAATAGTTGAAGGGATTAATTTCCATTTGTTCCATTCCTCGTTGGAATCAGCGCCTTCTGCCAGCATAAGTTGTGGAACATCTGGAAGCATTAGGGCTGTTTCACAAATTGCTGCCTGTTTGGCATAATACTTTTCAAAGAAATCTTGAATGAATTGTTTTTGTTGTTCAATTGTCATTTTGTAACCTCCTAAAATTTTAAGGGAAACTCAAAAATTTATCCAATTGCAATATATCTTCTATCTCCTGCCAATTTGTTAAATGGATTGTTTTTGATGTGTTTATTTTGTTTCCAATAGAGTAATGATAATAAAATGTAAGTTGTTTACGTGAATAACCACTCTTTTGCAGCACCTTAATAAATTTATATATTTTTTTCATTTCTACATTGTTGTTTTCTTTTCTGCAATCTCTTGAATTTCATATGTAAGTTGGTATGCAAGATATTGTTCAAGATAATTGTCCGCATTGTTGGGCAGCGTATAATATTTTGATTTTATTATTTCTTAACTGTTGCCACTCCCTCTTGAAACATCAATATTCCAATTGTGTTTTAAGCCTCTTATTTTGAAATAATGGAGTATTAAATTGTTTACTTGTTTAATAATTCTATTTTACCATTAACATACAAATTTGTTTGCCAGTATAAATTAATTAACTCTCCCACTCTGCTGTTGTGCGATAGATTATTGGAGAATTTGCCCATTCAAAAAGTGTGGCATTGGATTTGTTCTTTTTCTTCGATTGTTCCATTAAAATCACGATATTTCATCATGCACCACCTTTTCATTGACAGACATTAGATAAGCCTGTACAGCTTCCATATCAGGATTGTCGGGAAGTGTTGTGTGTGCAGCGGCATAGTCGAGTTTGTTTTCATATTCATTTAAAAGTTCATAAAATTCTTCCCGAAAAGTACCATCAGATTTTTGATAAGCACCGTTGCGTATTTCTAAAAGAAGCAAATGTTCTTTACTGCGGTAGGTAATAATCTCGCCTTTTTCTAAAATATCAATTGCCATCATAAAAAGGCGTATTAAATGCATTGCATGCTTATTGAGGTGATTGCTGTCTTTTTTGCGGTTGCGCTTGCCAATTTTATCATAATCTCGGACAATATTATGCATTTCGTTCCAGATATTTTGGTAATCACGCAGTGGATAATGTGTTAGGTTGGTATCAATAAAAATTTCGGTTTCAAAATCAGAGCAGGCAGCTTTGTCTATATAGATATGGATTGCACCATTTTCAAAGTGTTGATAGCGTTTCTGAAAATCGTACATTGCATTTTTTACAGAATTAAAAATATGCTGCTCTCTCTCACTTTGCGGATAGCTGTCCCTTGCTAGTGCATTTTGAAGACGGCGAAGCTGTGCGTCAGCATAACCACCAAAAGATTGAATTGCCCGTTTGGATAAAAATAATTTGGCATTGCTAATAAGTTCTTTACCAAAATTATTAAGATATAAATAATGTTCAGAATTTAGCCCCAGCAATTCAATGGTGTTGGGATTGCAGTTTAACAGCAAAGTAATTAATTTATTTAATCCATAAATTGTGGTATCTGTTTCAATATCGACATATTGTTCAAAGGAAGTCATTCCGATTAAATCAGACTTGCGGTTTAGTGCAACACCACGTACATCAATATCACTGCTTTCATTGTTGGTTCCATAAGAATAACTTCCGGCAAGTCCCAAAAGGATTACGTGTTTACCAAGATGTTCATTGGATTGTAAAAATGCATAGGCATCTGTTTTTAAAATATCAGAAAAATTATTTTCTAAGATGTTTGCCATATTTTTTGCCATTCCTTTCTGAAGGCACAAACAAATTGTGAAAGTTTTGTCAAATTTTTTCACTCTTTATTTGATATTCCTTTCTAAGGAACTGTAAATAAATAACTTTTAATACCGCTTGTCTTTTTCTCCGATAGCACCACTCAAAAATTAATTACATAG
>VSNQ01000125.1 GCA_009774395.1 Lachnospiraceae bacterium | reverse complement strand
CCGGCAGTAGAAGTAACTTTATAAATATCGGTCTGCAGGAATGTAATATCATCTCCGGATGAATAGTTGTTCACGATCTCCATGATTGCGGACAGATCGCTCTCTTTTTCAATACGGCATTCGATTTCTGACGGCGCAATGCGGGATACTGCTGCAATCGGATAATACAGGGTGAGAGCCATAACACTTGAAACCGTCAGAGTTGCGGCGGACAGTAAGGTAAGCATAATCAGCGTTTTGGAATTGGAACGCATCCGGTATATAAAACCTGGTGAAGTAATGATTCTTGTTTCCGTATAAAATTTCTTCTTATTTTTCTTTCCAATCTGTACCGCATAAGGGAGAAAAGATGCAATAAAAAGCACTGTCCCAAAAAGAATAAGTGCAAATGTAAGCATTCCAACAGCATAAAACCCGACTGAAAACCAGACAGATTTTTCGCCCCGCAGGATGTCAAGGGCAATACAGTATCCCAAAATGACAGATACAAACCCGATTATGGAAGGAACGGCATGGAACTTTGTGTGCTTTTCCGCACTTTTTTCAAACCGCACTAAATCCATAAGGGAAGACTTCAAAAGAAATCTGCTGTTGGACATCGACAATAGGATAATAATGGCAAAAACAAAACAAGCCGTTTTTACCATGGCATTCAGGTTAAAAAACGGTATTTCTGAATTGTTGACTGTCAAGTCCAATAATTTTGTAATGCCAAACACAATGCCTTTATGAAATAGAGCGCCCAAAAAGATTCCGATTACGAAAGCCCCGAGACAGGAGAGCAGATTTTCTGCTGTAAGCAAGGACAGTATTGTGGATTTCCGATATCCTAATAATGCATAAATACCCAATTCCTTTGTGCGCCGGCGCAGGAAGAAACGGTTTGAATAGGACATATAAAAAATAACGAATGCCATAAGAAATATAGAAATCGTGCTGCACATAGTTTCTACCCGCCCATCGCCTGATATTTTTTCAAGCATAACGTTATTCATGGAAAACGAAGTGAATGCAAAAAAAATAGTAATCACAAAGGAAATGGACAATAAATAGAGGGCATAAAATGAGAAATTATTTTTTAGGTTCTTAAGTGCCATAAATAAATGGTTCATGGGGACTTCCCTACCTTTCTGTGTCTAATTTTGCGGTTGTCTGTGCAATGGATTCATAGAATGCACGCCTGTCAGCATTTTGTTTCAATAATTCCTGAATGATGCAGCCGTCTTTAAAAATCAGGATGCGGTCGGCAAAACTTGCAGCATAAGCATCATGTGTGACCATTAGTATCGTAGTATGGAGACTTTCGTTTGATTCCTTTAAAGTGTTCAGCAAATCTGTTGCGGAACTGGAATCCAGTGCCCCAGTCGGTTCGTCTGCAAATAAAATGCTTGGACGTTTCACAATAGCCCTTAGAGCGGAAGCACGCTGCTTTTGCCCGCCTGAGAGCTCACTTGGATATTTATCTAACTGTGCGTCAATACCAAAGCTTTTCGCTAGGCTTCGTATCATGTTTTCTATTTTTTGAGGCGGAAGTTTCTGCAAAGTCAGTGGAACAGCGATATTCTCAAAAATAGTAAGGCTGTCTAACAGCAGATATTCTTGGAAAATAAAACCCAGATTATCCCTGCGGAAATCCGCTGCTTTGGAATCAGTCAGATTTTTAAGATGGATACCGTTTATTGTAATGCTGCCGCTTGTGGGAGTATCAATCGTAGAAAGAACATTAAGCAATGTGGTCTTTCCGGATCCGGAAGCCCCCATAATGGCGATAAATTCGCCGTCCATTACGCGGAACGATACGTTATGAAGGCTTGGGCGCTGTGATTTTGCATAAATTTTTGTTACGTTTTTCGCTTCCAATAATGTAGCCATTTCTTTTATTCTCCTTTGCTTTTTGATAACAGTATTGTAATTTGTGTGCTGTAAAAAAGAATGAGTAAATCACGCAGATTTTTTGCTTGATTTACGCATTCTTTTTAAAAAGCAGGGTGATAATCTGTTTTCTGTATTTGTAATAGCTGTTTTTCTGTTATATAGAAAACAGAAAGATTATATTGTTGTCTTCGATTACGAACAGTAAAGAAAGTATAAGGAAACTTTCGGGTATCCATATCGCTTCTTGTGGTTAACTGTAAGAGGTATTTGTTACAATGGAAATAAATTTTTTCAAAAGAGGGCTATGAGAACTTTTCTTAAAGAAGATACCATAGGATAAAGACTCACTGTCTTTTAAGGGAATACCGCGTATATCCGCGTTTACAAAATTCATAAGCGGAAGAACAGAGCAGCCATAACCCGCTCTTACAAGTGTAAGGAGTACCTGCAGGTTTTCACACATATAAGTGGACTCTGGCAGGATATGCTGTGAAATCTGATTTTGCATTTCCGCAACCCTGGCGGGGATTGCATAGGAATTACAGACGACAATATTTTCCAGGTATAGTTCTTCTTTTGCAAGCTCCGGGCGTCCGGCATAGGGGTGTGAGGCTGGAACAATACAGCACAATGGTATCTGGAACAGTTCTTTGTAAACCGTGTCATTTTTTATTGGAATATCCTCCTGAAAACCAAACAGCAGATCCAGTTCATCTTGATAGAAAAGATTTAAAATAGATCTGTGAGGGATTACTTTTAAAAATGGATAAAGTTCGGGAATCTGCTGTTTGCAGGATTTGAGTACCTTGCAGAGCAGGTCCAGATTAGCTTCATTCTGACATCCAATGGTTAGAACCTGTATAGTTGTACTTTGGTGGCGCTGTATTTTTTGCTCGGCAACTTTTAACCTGCCCATAACATTTTTCGCATCTTCCAAAAAACTGATTCCGGCGGGGGTAAGAGTAACTGTCCGGGTAGTGCGGTGCAGAAGTTTTGTTCCCAATTCATCCTCCAGCGAATGAATCTGCCGGGAAACCGCTGATTGTGTAATCTTTAAAATTTCAGCAGCTCTTGCAAAGTTCAGGTTTTCAGCAACCTGGATAAAGCTCTTTAACTGGTCTGTATTCATGGGTTTCACCTCGATTATTGCGTTTTCGTCATTGATAATACCATATTTTCACTTCACTTTCAAGAGTTAGTGTGCTTTAATATTGCATATAGTCCGATAGGGGTTGTGATGTGAATTTGAAAAATGGGCTTGGCTGTAAAGATTGCAAAAGCCTGTTGGATGTCCTAAAAATGGGGTGTCCACCTAATATGAAACTTGAAATGATTGGAGAGGCTGCAGACTGTGATGCATTGGAAAATGAATTGGCCGCCTTTTTCCGCACCAGTTTGAAGAAAGAAACGTGATCTATGGATGGAAAACAGTGTGCCGGTTCTGTTTTGGGGCTGGCCAATCAGATAAAAAGGGTTTTTGATACAACGACGGGACGCTGCGGTACGCAGGTACGAATCCTGAATTTTGTCTTGGTGTCATATCCGGACAGGGAGATATATCAGAAGGACATAGAAGAGGAACTGAACATACGGAGCGCATCTGTTTCTACGCTTTTAAAGAAAATGGAGGCACAGGATTTTATCCGGCGGGAAAAGGTTTCCTATGATGACCGCCTGAAAAAAATACTGCCAACCAGCCACACAGTGGAAATGAAGGAGCAGGTTGAGCGGCATATTACCCTGCTGGAAAAACGGCTGACGGCAGGTATCGGGGCAGAGGAGTTAGAGATTTTTTCCGATGTGTTAAAGAAAATGCAGGAGAATATGGAGCTGACAGAAAAGGGAGCTGGGTATGGATAAGATGCCGGATACCCGCTCGGCAGATTTATAAAACCAGGAGGTAGAAAATGGAAGCAACAATAACGAAAACCAATCCTCTCGGCACAGAAAGGGTTGGAAAACTGATGATGCGTTATGCAGTGTCAAGCATTATTTCCATTGTGGTGAATTCACTGTATAACATGGTAGACCAGGTCTTTATCGGCCAGGGGGTAGGATATCTTGGCAATGCGGCAACGAATGTAATTATGCCGATTTCAACGATTATGCTGGCTCTCGGCTTTATGTTTGGGGACGGGGCGGCAGCTTTTATGAGCCTGCACCTTGGGAAAAAGGAGCCGGAAAAGGCCGCAAAAGGCATAGGGAATATGGTAGCGATCGTCATTGGAACCGGAATTGTCCTGATGATCTTGTTTGAATTGTTTTTGACACCGCTTTGCCGGCTGTTTGGGGCTACGGATAACGTACTTCCTTATGCGCTGGACTATGGACGGATTATTGTACTTGGATTTCCTTTTTCGATTATCTGTTCTGCTTTTGGGAGTCCGATCCGTGCTGACGGCAGACCGAAGATAAGCATGGTCGGTCTCCTGATCGGATGTGCTACAAACATGATTCTTGACCCGATTTTTATTTTTGTATGCGAGTGGGGCGTAAAAGGAGCTGCATGGGCAACGATACTGGGGCAGGTATTGAACGCGCTTTACTTTATTATGTGTTTGTTTCAATTTAAGACGATTAAAATAAAAAAAGAATATTTTATCCCGGATATAAAGGTTGTGGGGAACATCGCTTCTCTTGGAACATCCAGCCTTATTTCACAGATTGCTTCGGTGTTCGTTATTGCAATCATGAATAATATGCTGGTAAAGTACGGGGCGGTTTCTAAATATGGAGCTGATATTCCATTGGCAGCTTTGGGTGTCACGATGAAGGTCAGCCAGTTGATCACCGGTGTTACATTAGGGATTGCAAGCGGCGTGCAGCCAATTCTTGGATACAATTACGGAAGCAGACAGCATGACCGCGTTAAAAGTACATTGAAATGGTCGCTTATTTTGGGTACCGCAATCATGTTTGTGGCATTGTTTATCTTTCAGGTTTTCCCGGAGCAGATCATCGGTATTTTTGGCCAGGAATCAGACCTTTATGTAGAATTCGCGGTAAAATGTTTCCGCATTTATCTGCTTGCCTGTTTTCTGATCCCGTCGGGCGCAGTTGTAGGTATTTTTTTTCAGGCAATCGGAAAGCCGATTCCGGCTGCGGCGCTTACCCTTTCAAGGCAGATTATCCTATTGATTCCTGCTATGCTGGTTTTAGGTTATACAATGGGTGTGGAAGGAATTTTATGGGCAGGCCCGTTTTCTGACGCATTGTCTGGAATTATTGCATTGATTACAGTGAAAGTATTCTGGAAACGTATTTTTGACAATAAGGGACAAAAAGAAACAGCAGGGAGGTAATGGATTATGGCAGGTCAGATTATTACAATCGGACGGCAGTGCGGAAGCGGCGGACATACCATAGGGGAGCAGGTTGCTAAAATACTTGGCGTTCCCTTTTATGACAGAGAACTGATAGAAATGACGGCGCAGGAAAGCGGTTTTGGAAAAGAGTTCGTGGAGGAACAGGGGGAACACCGTAACAGCAGTATGCTGTATAATCTGGTGAAAAATTTATCTTATTCTCGTACCATGCCCTCTGGAAATTCGGAATACCTGCAGGATGAAATTTTCTTTGTCCAGAGAAAGATTATCACGGAACTTGCAGAAAAAGAACCCTGTGTGATCGTGGGACGCTGTGCGGATTCTATTCTGAAAGAAACAGGAAACAGTCTGAATATCTATATTCATGCGGGAAAAGCATTTAAGGCAAGGCATCTTATGGAAAGAAACCATGTATCTTATGATGAGGCTGTCAGAGAAATGGAACAGCTGGATAAACGCAGGGCTTCCCATTATAAATATTATACGGATCAGGTATGGGGCCTTGCGGAGAACTACCATCTGTGCTTGGACAGCAGCCTGATTGGGATTGAAAAATGTGTTTCTGTAATCTGTGATATTTATCAGTCCATAAATGCAGGCAATAGAGGATAGAAGAAGTTGGCAGTGGTCGTGATCCGGCACTGGCGTGATGGCGTCAGGAGCAGTTGAAACGGGATTGTCAGGAGGGATTTTATGTTTAAAACATTGGTAAAATACATTGGAGAATTTAAACGGGATGCCGTACTCACGCCTGTTCTTGTGGTTATGGAAGTAATCATGGAAGTGATCATTCCCATTATAATGGCGGTTATTATTGACTATGGACTGGAAAGCAGGAGTCTTGGGAAAGTTGTGCTGATTGGGCTTGCCATGATCGCGGCGGCAATGCTGGCGTTGTGGTTTGGTGTGGAATCAGGCAGGACGGCTTCCAGTGCCAGTTCCGGGTTTGCCATGAATCTGAGGCAGGCAATGTATGAGAAGATACAAGGAGATCATGACAGCTTGCTGGCGAAGCGGGGAATGTATTATCAGCTTTATACCGGAAAACTGGAGCAGGAATAGGTATTATCTGTCATGATTTAAATGATCAGAGTCAGAAAAGGCGGTGCAGACACTGGGATATACTTTGTGTTAGATGGTGAGCAGTATCAAAAATGCCGTTATATGGCGTTTCAGCCGACATTGAGTGAAGAAAATAACCCATATATCAAGCAGTTTTTAGAAAAAGAATTGCAGGCAGAAAAGTCTGATTGATTTATATTGTTACTTTTCACACCCACGCTAAAATGCCTGTTTTTGGGCATTTTGTGTGCATCAATTGTAACCTTTATATTTTCAATATTCCATAAATATTTAAAAAGTTACTTGACTTTTTATAAAATATAAATTATTATGAGTTTTAACAAAGTGATTTGAATATGTAAATGCATTGAAGGTGTTAAGTAGCTTTATATTTTCTGCCAGAGAAGGAAGGTCATCGGCTGGAAGCCTTTCACAGTTCAGATATAAAGTCGAATTTCCCACCAGAGTAGCTTTTTTGAAGTACGTTTTTGTTTGTTATACAGAACATTAACATATAGTAGGAAAAGACGGAAAGGCACGTTACGCCTATAAAGAGCCTGTGCTGTTTTACAGTGAATTAAGTAAATGCCAAAATAGAAAGTTGATTTATGGCAGAATATTACTGGAAATATTTAGTGCAGGAAGCTGGGTGGTACCGCGGTTTCATCGTCCCTTGCAGATAAAGTCTGTAGGGGATTTTTTTGTGCGCAGACCCATGCAGAGGAAATATGCCGCTAAGGCGGCGCACGGGTCGCGCAGCGAGTAAGAAAGATGGCGCTTCTCCACTCGATTGCACAGAATTGTGCGAAAAGCAAGCCGATAAGTAGTATGACAAACAGGGGAGAAAAACTTTTTTGTTTCGATTTACTTTGATAATTATTGGAAAGGAGCAGATTGATTGAAATGAAAGAAAAATTAGAGAAAATCAAAGCGGAGGCGATTCGCCAGATTAATGAAAGTGAAGCGTTGGAAAAATTAAATGAGGTGCGTGTTAACTTTCTTGGAAAAAAGGGCGAATTAACAGCAGTTTTAAAGGGAATGAAGGAAGTTGCACCGGAAGACCGCCCCAAAATTGGGCAGCTTGTCAATGAAGCGCGAGAGGAAATTGAGCGAGTGCTTGATGAAGCAAAAACCAATATGGAACGCAAAGTGCGCGAGGCGATTATGAAAGCAGAAGTAATTGATGTAACGCTTCCGGCACAGAAAAGTAAAATAGGGCATCGTCATCCAAATACTATTGCTTTGGAGGAAGTAGAGAGGATTTTTGTTGGTATGGGTTACGAGGTTGTTGAGGGACCGGAGATTGAGAAAGATTATTATAATTTTGAGGCACTAAATATTCCGGCTGATCATCCGGCAAAAGATGAACAGGATACATTTTATATCAATGAAGATATTTTGCTTCGGACGCAGACGTCTGGTGTACAGGTACATGAAATGGAGAAAGGAAAACTTCCGATTCGCATGATTGCGCCTGGACGTGTATTTCGTGCAGATGAAGTTGATGCGACACATTCACCATCTTTTCATCAAATTGAGGGATTAGTGATTGACAAGAATATTACATTTGCTGATTTAAAAGGTACGCTTGCGGAGTTTGCCAAAGAATTGTTTGGTGAAGACACGAAAGTAAAATTCCGTCCACATCATTTCCCATTTACAGAACCATCGGCAGAGATGGATGTTTCCTGCTTTAAGTGCGGCGGCAGCGGATGTCGATTCTGTAAGGGTGAGGGCTGGATTGAGATTCTTGGTTGTGGTATGGTGCATCCTAAAGTATTACAAATGAGCAATATTGATCCAGATGAATATACCGGCTTTGCATTTGGTGTTGGACTTGAGCGAATTGCGCTGCTGAAATATGAAATTGATGATATGCGTCTGTTGTATGAAAATGA
Source organism: Lachnospiraceae bacterium (assembly GCA_009774395.1). Lineage (GTDB taxonomy): Bacteria > Bacillota > Clostridia > Lachnospirales > Lachnospiraceae > COE1. The sequence goes on along the minus strand of VSNQ01000125.1, from coordinate 5,366 downwards.
TATTCGGTTTTTAAAGCAGTTTTAAACAGTGAGTATGCTTAGAAAGGAATACTTCTTAAATATATAGTAAATGCAAATAATATTTGGGTTTACCTGTGCCGATCGCATACCGCAAAGCGGCTAAATTCCCTATGCGGCTGCGTGCATCAATTATAGTAAACGGCAAATACTTTTGGCATTTACTATAACAAAATAACCAAGAATAGGAGATGGAATTATGAATACCCCATTATCATGGATAAAAGTATATGTACCCGAATTGGATTGTTCGGATCGTGAATATAGCGATGCGATGACGCTTTCTGGAACAAAAGTGGAAGGTTATCAAAGGCTGGATAAAAATTTAGAGAAAATCGTTGTTGGATGTATTGAGAAAATTGAACGCCATCCAGATGCAGATAAATTGATTATCTGTCAGGTGAATATTGGTTCAGAAACGATACAAATTGTAACGGGAGCACCAAATCTAAAAGAAGGTGACAGTGTGCCGGTTGTATTGGATGGCGGAAAAGTAGCAGGCGGTCATGATGGTGGTGCATTACCGGAGGATGGTATTCCGATCAAGGCAGGAAAACTGCGTGGCATTGCATCAAATGGTATGATGTGTTCAATTGAAGAACTTGGATCGAGCAGGGAGCTATATCCGGAAGCTCCGGAGGAAGGTGTATATGTATTCCAAAAGGAAGTGACGCCTGGGGCAGATGCAATAGAAGCATTGGGGCTTCATGATACAGTAGTAGAGTATGAAGTAACCTCAAATCGTGTGGATTGTTATAGTATTTTAGGAATTGCAAGGGAGGCGGCAGCAACATTTCAGAAGCCATTTCTTGCGCCGCATGTAACCGTGCACGGAAACGGCGGAACGGTAACCGATTATATTTCTGTAGAGGTGAAGGATACAGATTTATGTACACGCTATTGCGCACGAGTATGCACAAATATAAAAATTGCGCCATCGCCGGAGTGGATGCAGCGGCGGCTTGCAGCTTGTGGGATTCGTCCAATCAACAATTTGGTTGATATTACAAACTATGTGATGATGGAATATGGGCAGCCAATGCACGCTTATGATTTAAAGACAGTGGCAGGCGGAAAAATCATTGTACGGCGCGCGAAAGACGGAGATGAATTTCAGACGCTTGACGGACAGATGCGTAAACTGGATGCCAATATTTTAATGATTTGTGATGCAGAAAAGGAAATCGGTATCGCAGGTATTATGGGCGGTGAAAACTCTAAAATTACAGAGGATGTACAGACTGTATTATTTGAGGCGGCAACGTTTAACGGCGCTAATATTCGGAAATCGGCGAAAAGGGTAGGGCTTCGCACAGACGCTTCTGGTATTTTTGAAAAGGGGCTTGATCCAAGAAATGCAGAGTATGCAATAAACAGGGCTTGTCAGCTTATCGAAGAACTTGGTTGTGGTGAAGTCGTTGATGGAATGGTTGATGTAAAGGTACCATTTTCAGAATTAAAACAGATTGCATTTGAACAAGAACGCATAAATCAATTTTTGGGAACCAATATTTCGCGTGAGGAAATGCTTGCGATTTTTGATAGATTGGAATTGGCTTATGATACATCTACAAATAGGATAACAGTGCCGTCTTTCCGACAGGATATCGTGTGTTTTGCAGATATTGCGGAGGAGGTTGCACGTTTCTATGGATATGATAAAATCCCAACAACGCTGCCAAGCGGAGAGGCAACAACAGGCAAATTGACATTTAAACTTCGCATTGAGGAAAAAGCAAGAGATGTGGCAGAGTATTGTGGATTTTCCCAGGGAATGTGTTATTCTTTTGAAAGTCCCAAAGTGTTTGATAAACTGTTGATTCCTATGGACAGTGATTTGCGCAGTGCAGTGACAATTGCAAATCCCTTGGGAGAAGATTTTTCCATTATGAGGACAGTTTCCTTAAACGGTATTTTAACATCACTTGCAACGAATTATAATCGAAGAAATAAAAATGTACGATTGTATGAACTGGGGAATATTTATATTCCTAAGAGTCTGCCTGTTACGGATTATCCAGATGAACGAATGCAGTTTACACTTGGTATGTATGGTGATGGGGATTTCTTTACAATGAAAGGCGTTGTTGAGGAGTTTTTGGAAAGTATTGGCATGAAGCGCAAAATAATGTACGATCCCAATGCGCAAAAGTCATTTTTGCATCCAGGACGTCAGGCGCTTATTCAGTACAAAGGAACAAGTATTGGTTATCTTGGCGAGGTACATCCGGAAGTCGCAGATAACTATGATATTGATACAAAGGTTTATATTGCAGTTTTGGATATGCCTGCGGTACTTCCGTTTGCTTCATTTGACAGGAAATATGAAGGAATTGCAAAATATCCGCCGGTTTCACGTGATATTAGCATGGTGGTTCCCAAAAATATTTTGGTGGGCGATATTGAAAATATTATTGAACAGCGAGGCGGAAAAATACTAGAAGATTATCAATTATTTGATATTTATGAAGGTGCGCAGATTCAGAACGGTTATAAGTCTGTTGCATACTCGATTACATTTCGTGCAAAGGATAGGACACTTGAGGAGAGTGATATCACAAGCGCGATGAAGAAAATCCTAAATGGATTGGAAGGGCTTGGAATAGAGCTGAGGGCATAAATATGGAAACGCTTTTAAAGAAAGATTTTTATTTTGATTTGCCGCAAGAATTAATTGCACAAGATCCGTTGGCAGATAGGTCAAGTTCTCGACTGCTGGTTTTGGATAAAAAAACAGGAGCAATAGAGCATAAAGTTTTTACCGATATTTTGGATTATCTTAAAGCAGGGGACTGTCTAGTATTGAACAATACAAAAGTGATTCCGGCACGTTTAATAGGAACGAAAGCAGAAACAGGGGCATCCATTGAGGTGCTCCTGTTAAAACGCCATGAAAACGATATCTGGGAAACCTTGGTAAAACCTGGAAAAAAGGCAAGGCAAGGTGCCGTTATCGAATTTGGCGGCGGGCTGCTTAGCGGAACTGTAATGGATGTGGTGGAGGAAGGAAATCGGTTGATACAGTTTTCTTATCAGGGAATTTTTGAGGAAGTGCTTGACCAGTTAGGGGAAATGCCGCTTCCTCCCTATATTACGCATAAATTAGAGGATAAAAACCGCTATCAGACTGTCTATGCAAAGTATAATGGTTCTGCGGCGGCACCGACTGCTGGACTTCATTTTACAGAGGCATTGTTAGAAAAAGTGCAGGAAATGGGTGTTTCAATTGCTTATGTAACACTACATGTAGGGTTGGGGACATTTCGACCAGTAAAGGAAGAAAATCTTATCAATCATCATATGCATTCGGAACTCTACCAAGTATCACAGCAGGCAGCAGACTTAATAAATAGCACAAAGGCAGCAGGTGGACGGATTGTTTGTGTAGGGACAACTAGCTGTCGTACAATTGAAAGCGCTGCCAATAGTTCGGGCAAGGTTATTGCAGGAAGCGGGAATACGGAGATTTTTATTTATCCAGGTTATCAATTTAAAGTGCTCGATCAACTAATAACGAATTTTCATCTGCCAGAGTCCACACTTATTATGCTGGTTTCCGCACTGGCAGGACGGGAACGAGTGCTGAATGCATATCAGGCAGCAGTTTCTGAGCGGTATCGGTTTTTTTCTTTTGGAGATGCTATGCTAATCAAGTAACCCAAAATGTTACGTTCGTAAGGTAGCATTTATGTTGGGGGTATGAAATCAATTTTTATCATGAATTAGTGGTGATTCCGGTACCACTCCGTATACACACGATTTAGCGTAAATGACATAATTACCAGTGTGTTTGCGTAAATCGTATTTTCTGGCCAAGTTGCATAAATTTCTGAAGAAACAACATTTTTAATATAATCCGTATAGCGCACATAATAATTTGGTGCGGAGGAATCTTGCGGTACACCATCATGTACGATAACATATTCTGGAATAACAACGCGACTTAGGACAATTTCTCCAGATTCATCCATTGGTTTAATTTCGTCTTCAGGTATTTTTGGCGGGTACTCGCCATATAGAGTATGATCAGGAATTAGTACTGTTTCCTCTGCGGGTGCGCCGGGGGGTTCAACCTCTAATGGGGTCATGGTAATTGGTTGAACAGCATTGGCATCAGGTAGTATTTCTGTACCAGAAACCATCACAGGTTCGTATCCTGGTGCAGTTACACTTATATTGTATTCTGTATACGGCATTGGCGAACCAGGTTCCTCACTATATGCGATATTCGGCGCGGGCAGGGAAATGGTTTCCGTTTGTCCAGATTCATCTGTAATTAAGGTTTCTACCACAGAATCTGGCGCGGTGGTTAGTGAAATATTGACAGTAGCATTCGAAATAGGTATCAGTCCCAAAGAGGAAGTGACATTTATCGTCAGATTTCCGAAAAAAGAATCCCCAGAGGGTGGTGGAGTTTCAGCTTGTTTTAAATTTGACATAAAAATCCCCTGCATATGTTTTTAATTAATATATGCAGGGGGATTTTATGTGTGAAAGAAGTTCGATATCGTTTCAGCAAGGCTGACCTGTAACAGAAATCCTTTATTAACTATGCAATTTATATGGAAGCGTCGATTAAAGCGCCTGCGGTCACTTCACTGGGAGTTGTTGTCGTGTTTGTTGTTGTTGAAGTGGAAGCGTTGTTTGTAGTCTTATCTTCCGATTCGATGGGTTTCGCTGTAACAGTGCCGTCCGGTGTAGTAGTTGTTGTTTCGCCGGTTTGGGACTTGTCTTCATCATCCTTGCCTAACAGCTTGTCAAGCACGGGATTTTTAATTGTGGATTTCTTGGGCTCTTTGCTTAAAAGATCCTCTAATACTTTGTTCTTAATAGAAGAAGTAGTCTTTGCATTGCTGTCATAAGTGTATGAACAGGCATGTTTATTAACTGCTTTTTTCTCTGAACTTGTAGTAGAATCTGTCTTATCGTATTTGTCACTGGAAGAACCAGTCTTGTAACCAGTAGGACTGCCATCTATTGTAGAAAAATACGATGTCATTAACTTGCGGTATGTGCCGGATTTAATCATTTTAGAATCATTCAGCATACTAAACATATTGCTGAATCCAGCGCTGCCGTAACTGAAAGAATTGCTTAATGAGGAAGCTGCCCATGAAATATTTGCCATATTAATCACTCCTTTGATTATAAATTTTCAAGATGAGCATTTGTGCTATTTTAATATGTATCGGCATTTTCTGGTAAAAATTTAGTATTTCCTGTCTGTGAAACACATTTTTTCACATTTTGAACAATTTTATTATATATTTTATTTTAACATAAAAAGGAAAAAACGGCAATTACAAAAATCTAAAAATTTATTGAACAGGAGGTACTTAGGTTACGGG
>VSNQ01000124.1 GCA_009774395.1 Lachnospiraceae bacterium | reverse complement strand
ATATTGTATACTGCACCGATTTACGCATTATATTTTGCAATATTATATAAAAATATTTTTGTAAATAACAATCTATATTATATATAAAGAAAGTGCATATTCTTATGCATTGTTATTGTGTATAAATAATAACAATACAAAAAAAATTATGATAGTGTAAAATAAATAATATTTCTATTTTACATATTCTGCATAGTTTTTAAGTTATATAAAGTGCGTTTGTGCACATAAAGTGCATTATATTTTTCCGAAATATTATTATGAATCGTTAATAGTTTTGCACATAAATTGTATAGATAAACTGTATTAGTGTGTTTATATTTATTATAAATTTTGGTGAAATTATAGATTACTTATGCGATTATAAATCACACCGTTTTTTTAAATAATCCTGATAAAACAGCAATTTAATAAGAATGTTTTATCAGGGTTTTTAATTGCTTAAGTAATATCATGCTATTGCTACATAAAATATAGATAATATTTTTATGTGTAAATTGTTTTTAAGCTCTGTTTAAAACTGGAATGTGTACATAAAGGGAAAAAGAGAAAAAGAAATATGTTGTCATTTATTTATCAAATTATACCAACAAATAAAGAAAACATATAATAAAAGCAAAACCCCACCGTTTCAAGAGATCCTGCTTTCATAATCCACTATAAAATTAATTATATCGTTTTAAATCATTCGCACGGCTTTCCACTATACGCAACGGCAGCTTCAAATCTTTACCCCAAACATTTCTGCGATTTCACCATTACACTCATCTATATCATAATCTGCATCAATAAGATCCTGACCTTCTAAACTACCAATCCTGTGAATATTGTCTTTAATTATGACTAATTTGTCATTATGATCTTCCTCAATTTTATCAGGTTTTATAAAACGCGAAATCATATCAAGTAAAAACTGTAAATTATCATCGGACAAACCATCAAGGGATTGAATCACTTGTTTCTGCAATATTGACATACCAATTACCACCTTTCTACATATAAATTTAGGGCAACACTGGATATTACTTAAAATAATCTTTCCAAAAAATTACAAATCTTCTTTTCAATATATTGGATAACAAATCACCAATTATCTATTGAACACTTGATTTTCGATTACACAGATTTCGCACTTAAACTTTCTGAATTTAATGTATCTGTAAAATAACGAAAATAAATATCCAAAAGAGATTGGTCAACCCTACTAGCATTATATGCAGCAACAAATCCTTCAGCAATATTCTTTCTTACCCTGCTTTCATAAACTGCTTTATTTCATAAACAATTGGCGCACCTACGCCTTTTTCTTGCGATTTCGCTGCACAACCGCACTTTTAAAAGCTTTCATCATAGCTGGAGACAACTCCTCGCAATCCTCATCAAATATAATAGGGCTATTTTTTGCATCCTCGATTTCTTTCAGTTGTTCTTCTGTAGGCTTTTGCCCACTGTCAATAATGAATGTCTTGGTCATAATACAAGCTCCTTTCCGTATTTGTTGCAAGTCTGGCTGAAATCAGACGAATTGTATCTTTTCTTTCCGTAAATACCACAATAATACCTCACCAACCTTGCCTATTGCAATATACCGATCTTCATCAATACTATGTTCAAAATCAAACATTTCAATATAATGATTAGCCCGTCAAAAGGGTATTTTTCAAAAGAATGGTACAATATATTGTGATTAGGACAGATATACATATTCTATATATTGTGGTTATTTTTCTTAATTAACTCTTTTGACGCTTTAATCATATAATACGGATCATCAAAAACATATGTTGCCGTTTCAAAGGAAATCTTATGTTTTTCTTTGTTTATAATATTTTTATATTCATCCCACTCAAATTTCATGTCTGCTATTCCTCTAAGTCTGTTTGTATGAATAGTATAACATCAATTAACAAGTTCATCAATCGCATTTTCTCCCCATTACTTTGCAATATATTACCTCTACCACCGTACTGATAAACGTCGCCACAATCGCAGGCGCAATCACTGCTGCCGGATTGGCACTTCCGTATTGGCTGCGATATGCAATAATATTTACTGGTATCAACTGCAGCGACGATATATTCATCACAAGAAACGTGCACATCTCATTACTGGCAGTCCGCGAACTATAATTTGTCAAACTACCCAAAGAACCTGCTGCCGCCGTATCCATATATTCCCATTCCCGCGCTGCCGTTCAAGCTCCTCCAAATCGCTCATTGCCCGCAGCTCCCCTTGAGTCAAGGTAGTGACACGTACTTTGTCAAAAACATCTTATAATAATGGATTTTTCCTCTCTTTTATTGTCGAATTATACCAAAGCAAGTAAATCTATATAATAAAAGCAGGATTTCTCCTATACAAAGGTTTCCTGCTTTCTAAAATCAGTTATTCACTTGTGACCATCTACACGAGTTGCAGACTATCTGCCAATTTCTCTACAATTTCATTCGGAAGCGCTAAATATTTTGCTATCTTATCAATAGTTAACTCGCCATCATCCAGCATACGTTTTGCTGCTTCAATCTTTTCTTCATTTACAATTTCTTCCATAATTCTGCTCATAATTTTTTGTCCCTCCTTATCTCTTTTAAAGTATCTTGCTCGATCGGCCAATTCTTTATAATTCATATTATCCGGGTTGGAACAGCTTAAGTCATACATCAATCGTCCCAATGGTGTATCGTCCTTAATTTCTCCGTTTACATATATAATATGCGCCCCGTCATCAAATATTTTTCCGTTCTCTTTAATTGTCCTATCAATATGATAATCTGAAAAAGAAATATTTTCGTCCATTGATTTTTTATATTCCTGCTCTAACTCCTGCTCCTTATGAACACATTCTTTTAACAAAAGTTCTTTTTCCGTTTTTTGTTTTTTTAATTTTGTAATAAGGTAATAATTCCATTTCAAATCCGTGTCTTCTCTAAAAAATACTTAGAAAAATATTTTCTCTCAAATTCATAAAAACCTTTTTCTAAGCTTTCAGTCACAAGTAGTTTTTCTCCACTAAATCAAAATATCTGACTACATAATTATGTGAAATAGTAGTTTCTTTATCAGAGGTCTTTTTAAATTTATTTTATTTCATACCACATTTACAGTATAACATTGATTAACAGACTGTTCAAACACGTCTTTTTTCTATAGTTTAAATTTTCTTTTGATTATAATGCAATTACATATCGTGTTTCATTTTTTGCTTATACCCATATGTATCCTTTTCATTGTCTTAAAAAACTAAATTTTTACACTATGTTTTTCCCATTGCCTTACAATAAAACACCGCTACCACCGTACTAAAAAACGTCGCCACGATCGCGGGCGCAATCACTGCCGCCGGATTGGCACTCCCATACTGGCTGCGATACGCGATAATATTCACTGGTATGAGCTGTAGCGACGAGATATTCATCACAAGAAAAGTACACATTTCATTACTTGCCGTCCGTGTCCCGAAATCCATAAAACCGCTTGAGGTAGCTGTAGCTGTTTTTGTGTCCATATATTCACCATTCCCGCGCTCCCGCTCCAATTCCTCCAAATCGCTCATTGCCCGCAGCCCAGCCGGTGTTGCAGCCCAGCCAAGTCCCAATATATTTGCTACAAAATTTGCCGACAAAGAATCCCATGCTCTATGTTCTTTGGGGATTTTGGGAAATAGGAATTTCATAAAGGGAAAAATGGCATTGGTTAGTCCACGGATAACGCCGGCTTCGCCTGCGACTTCCATTAATCCTGTCCAAAATGCAACAATCCCAAGCATAGAAATCCCAAGTGTTACTGCTTCCCTTGATGATTCTAAAACCGCGTCGGTAACTGCCTGCATATTTCCTGTAATAACACCATACACAATACCAATAATTAACATACCGCCCCAGATATAATTCATCATATTTGCCGATACCTCGCTTTTTTATAATATAAGAAAAGAAAGCTACAGTCAGAAAATATATTAAGCTGGCATTTCTGAAAGCAGCCGTTCTTTATAGTCTATGCGCGGATTTCGCAATATATCCTGTTAATCTATTTTATGTGCAAACTTGTGCAAAGAAAAAAGTTATAATGGATTCTATACGGGCTCAATGTATTGAAATACTTTTCATATACTGTAAAATTACATTGGAAAAGGTTTTGCTTCGCAGCCGCGATACAGGAATTTCCTGTCCGTTTTCCATATAGGCAATGCCATTTTTATAGCTTTTTAGATGTTTTAGATTAATTAAGAAACTTCTGTGGCAACGAAAAAAATTGTTGTCTAGTTTTTTTTCTAAATTTTCAATACGGTCATAGAAATCAAGAATTTCTGAGGAGGATAAATGCAGATACACTTTCCTGTCGATAATCTCGCAGTAGACGATATCTTCAAAAGAAATGATACGGCTTTCGTGTCCTTTTTGAATAAGTAAATTTGCTTCGTTGGCGTTCTGTATGGAAGTGAAAAGACGTTCCATTGTTTTGTCAAATTGTTTCTCCGTAATTGGTTTAAGCAAATAATCATATGCTTGTACTTCAAAAGATTGAAAGACCATTTCTTTGAGAATTGTGATAAAAATTATAAAGCCTTTAAATTTCCGATTGCGCAGTTTTCTGGCAGTTTCCATACCATTTATGTAGTCCATTTGAATATCTAAGAATAAAATATCAATAGTTTTGTTATATTGCAGTAATTCTGTTCCGGAAGAAAATTGCTGAATAGTAATCTCCATATTTTTTTTGCAAAAAAAGTTGGACAGCATAGTTTGAATAGTATTGCATATATATTTTTCATCATCACAAATTGCAATGCAAATCATAAAAACACCTCCTAAAAAATAATATTTTACTATTTCCTTCGGAAAATGCAATAGAAATGTTCTGAAATGTCGTTGTATTGCAGTAAAATGGTGCTTGTGAAAAACTTAGATATCAGCGCCTTGTTCCCGCAGATATTCAATAACATCACTGATTGTTCTGACACGTCTGTCAATTTCCTCATAAGAAAGTTCGACACCATATTCATCCTCAAGCGCCATAATTAGTTCCATTAGATCTACAGAATCGGTGCCTAAATCATCTTGAAAGGATAAATCTTCGGTGATCGTAATACCTGATAAATGTAACTGTTCCTGAATAATTTCCAATACTCTTTCCATGAAAACACTCCTTTTTATAAATGTCATAAAAACCATTGTCGACATTAGGAACTGTTTAAAAGTTATTTCTTAGCAGTTCCCTAGGAAGTATATTATTACATATACGATTTATCAACGAATTTTATTCCTCCTATTTATGCCTTTTCTAAAAAATATTGGTAAACGTCACGTTTGGAAATGCCGCGGTCTTTGGCAACTTGTTTCATGGCTTCTTTGCGTGGTATGCCTTGTTGTTCATATAGCTGCATATGGTCTTCAATAGAAATTAGCTGCCAGTCTGCTTCCTGCTCTTTTTGAAATTGAGCAAGGCTTTTCCCTTCGATTACAAGAACATATTCGCCACGCGGTTCTTCTTGCTGGTAACGCACAAGGGCATCTTGCAGCGTTGTAGGAAGAACGGTTTCAAATCGTTTTGTCAGTTCTCGGCAGATCGTTAATTTTCGGTTGCCTAAGGTAGTGTATAAGTCTTCCAATGTTTTTATTAAATGATGTGGCGCTTCATATAGAATGATTGTACGAGATTCTTTTTTTAAATCTTCTAATATTTCTCTGCGTTCTTTTTTGTCTGCCGGAAGAAAACCTTCGAAACAAAAGCGTCTTGTGCTTAAACCAGATAATGTAAGTGCTGTGATACATGCAGAAGCACCAGGAAGCGAGGTAACCGTTATTCCTGATTCTTGGCACATTTTTACAAGTATCTCCCCAGGATCGGATATCGCTGGTGTTCCGGCGTCTGTAATAAGGGCAATATTATTTCCTTCTTGCAATTTTTGAATAAGATATGCGGCTTTTTCGACTTTGTTATATTCGTGGTAGCTTGTCATTGCAGTATGTATATCAAAGTGATTTAGCAATTTAATACTGTTGCGCGTATCTTCTGCGGCAATTAGATCAACTGCTTTTAGTGTTTCTAAAACTCTTGGTGTAATATCTCCCAGATTGCCGATAGGTGTGGCGCATAGATATAAAATGCCGGACATATTTACTCCCTCCAATTTGATTTTATATTCACGAATAATTTGACTTCTTTTCTGCACAGCCCGTATTGTCCACTGTGCAATAGGGGCTGCGTAGAAATTGGAAAAATCTTAGTGCTTGTCAGTATAATACACTTTTGAATTCTCCAAAACCACCTACATCGGCAGGGTAGATTATCTTTTTGATCAATTGCTCTCTATTTCTAATAGCCGTATACATTATAAATTTCATCGGTATAAACATTTGGCGATTGGTATACGATCAGTGGTTTTTCTATGGTTATACGTGATTTTCCGCCACGGCAGCCTTCGAGTAAAACCATATTGGGCTCTTTGTCGATATAAGGATAGACCAGACGCATTCGTTTTGGTTCTAATTTATAATGGGTCATTGTGGTAATAATTTCTGCAAGGCGGAATGGACGATGCACCATAAAAAAGCTTCCATTTGGTTTGAGCAGCTTAGCGGCGTTTCGTACAACGTCATCTAAGGTGCAAAGGATTTCGTGGCGTGCAATTGCTTTGGGAGCATCAGGATTGATAAGTCCATGTGTGTCAATCATATAGGGCGGATTGCAGGTAATTACATCAAAAGAAGCAGCTTGAAAAAGAGAATCGGCTTCTTTGATATCACCGACTACAATATTGATCTTGTCTTCCAAATGATTTAAAATTACACTGCGTTTTGCCATATCTGCGCTCTCCTCTTGTATTTCTAATGCTGTAAGATGCGCCGCTTTTGTTTTTGCTGCCAAAAGGATCGGAATTATGCCTGTTCCAGTTCCTAGATCGAGTACCTTAGCATTGGGCTTGACTTTTGCAAAACCACTTAGTAGTACAGCATCCATTCCAAAACAGAATTTTTGTGTATTTTGGATAATATGAAAGCCGTTTCGCTGCAAATCATCAATGCGTTCGTGCTCTTTCAGCGGCACCGAAATAGTAGATGCTGGTATTTGCAAAAGTGTTTTTGGCCTGTTGGGAGAATTGATATTATGGAAATCAGTTGTCATCGAGTTTTGATTTTCCATCCTGTTTCTCCTGTTTTTCGAGTTTTTCTAATTCTTTTAATTCTCGAAGCTCTTCATCGGACATTCCCTCACGTTTTTCTTTTTTATGACGCCGTTTAAAGCGAAGTTGTTCGACTTTATATTCTCGAATTTCCTTTTCATCGTCTATTTGTACAATTACTTTTACGAGCTGTCGGAGTACGTTTACACTATGTACTTCTCCCTTTAATCCGTCTTCCGTTGTAACGAAATCACCGACGTTGGGAAGCGTTTTATTTAAGTATTCATACGTTTCTTCTTCGTGTTTCAGACAGCACATCAAGCGACCACATACACCAGATATTTTGGTAGGATTTAATGACAAGTTTTGCTCTTTTGCCATTTTTATAGATACTGGGACAAATTCGGATAAATGCGAATGGCAGCAAAGCGGTCTGCCGCAAATACCAATTCCGCCTAATATTTTGGTTTCGTCACGCACACCGATTTGACGCAGTTCGATTCTTGTTTTAAATACAGAAGCCAAGTCTTTTACTAGTTCCCGAAAGTCAATTCTGCCATCTGCTGTAAAGTAAAACAGCACTTTATTGTTGTCAAAAGTGTATTCTGCATCGATTAATTTCATTTCCAGATTGTGCTTTTTAATTTTTTCCAGACAAATTTTAAATGCGTCTTTTTCTTTTAATTTATTGTTTGCTTCTTGTTCGTCGTCGCGTTTGGTTGCAACTCGCAACACAGGTTTTAAGGGTTGTACTACTTTATCATCTTCTACCATGCGTGGATCGCCGACTACGGTGCCATATTCTACGCCCCGCGCCGTTTCTACAATGACATGGTCGCCGCGTTTTATCGGAAATTTAGCCGGATCAAAGAAATAAATTTTTCCCGCTGTCCGAAATCTAACGCCAATAATCTTTACCATAATCTATTAACCTCATTCTTTCTAGTAGAACATAGATTTGATGTTCTATTAAAACTTCATATCAAAAAACAGCAGTTTTATTGTCAGGTCTTGGTTGACAGATGTTTACTGTTCTGTTAAGATTTCATATCAAAAAACAACAGTTCCATTGTCAGGTCTTGGTTGACATTTGCCTTAATGCGGCTCCGTGCCCGTTCAATGGCCTGAACAATGTGCTCTAACTGCTCGTAGGCATATTGTTGTGCTGCAGCTTTGATATATGCCATTTCTTCTTTAAATATAATATGACAGTTCTCTCTGCACGCTTTATATAATAACACATCTCGATACCAAATAAAGCATAAATCTAAATAATCGTCTGTGTTAAATTTTTCCTCTGAAATTTTCTTGGCTTGTGCTGCAAGCTGGTTTATCTCAAGCTGTGAAATTTCTTTCATAACATTTAAGGCAGCAGATTTCATCCGATCGAAATCTTCGTTGGCAGTAAGTTGAATTGCCTGCCCTATATTTCCCCTTGCGAAGGATGCGCAGACGCTTGCGCGATAATCTGGTACTTGTATCTGTTTCATTAAATAGTCTTTAATGGTATCGGTGGGTACAGGCTTGGTATTGAGTACAACACAGCGGCTTAAAATTGTGGAAAGCATAGCGCCTGCTTTGGAGGCAAGCAGAAATATTACAGCATATTCCGGCGGTTCTTCTAAAGTTTTTAGAAGTGCGTTCTGTGCGTGGGTATTCATTTTTTCTGCCTCGTCTACAATATAAATTTTGTAGGCGCTGCTGTAAGGTTTAATCGCAATATCGCTATTAATCTGTTGTCGAATATTATCAACAGAAATTACATTCGGTTTTTCATGTGTTACGTAAATAATATCTGGATGATTTCCGTTGAGTGCCTGCCTGCAGGAACGACACTGATTGCAAGGGCGCTCTCCTTCTGATTCACATTCCAATGCGCGTGCGAAAAGATTGGCAATCATTTTTTTGCCGGAAAGCTTCTCGCCTTGTAGAAGGTATGCGTGGGATATTTTGTTGTATTTTAGCGCATTCTTTAAGTTATTTGTTAACTGGGTTTGGCCAATGATATTCTGCCAGTTTGTTGCTTCCATGTGTTTAAACCTCTGCCAAATTTTAGTTTGTTGCTTCCATATGTTTAAACTTCTGCTAAATTTTAGTCTGTTACTCACATATGTTTAAACCTCTGCCGATTTTTAGTTTTATGGCATTCTTTTACAGTAGATAATAATCAAGTAAAAATATCTAAAAGCAGTCCTCTAATTTCACCGACTTTGGCGAGTATGGAAATTTTATCTTGTTCGTCTTTAACAAGTTCCTGCGCTAATTCATCAAGTTTCTCGTCCACCAGTCGGATAATGCCATAAACTCTGTGTCTGCCACGCCTATCCAAAAAGTTTTCTCTTGAAAATTTATGGGAACGATTTACGATTTCATTCATAAATTCTTTTATAAGACTGCGGTAACGCCGCATATCCCGTACATCCATACGTTTTACCAGCTTATCGCCCTGCATTACGATTTCTTCCATCATAAGGTTTAGACGTTGTGCAAGTTCCGCTTCTTCAATATTGCTAGCAAGCATAAACTTAAACGATCCGTCGGATTCATGTACTGTCTGTTGCTGCGCAATCTGAGGCGCCTGTTGTATTTCATTTACCTTAAAATCCATGAAAATCCCTATTCCTTTCTAATGCGCCGCTTCACGGTTTTGTGAAATAAATTTTTCAATTTCTCGAATACATTCTTCTAATTGATGATTATAAAAGAAAGAATAAATACCTGCCTGCGCTAAATTCTGTGTGGAGAAATCTTGACTGTCAGCCAGAAAGCGGCGGCATAATTCTTCGTATTTGGGGTGTTTCTGTGCACGTTCCCGCAATAAAGCACGAAACAGACGTTCTCCATCCTCGACTTCAATATAAATCGGCAGTACCCAGTCCGCACCAAAATAATCGCGGGTTTTCTGGTAGGACTGTAGAGTGCCGATTGTTAAAAAATCTTTATTTTCCAGTGTAATTTGGCTGTCTTTTACTGTAAAATAATGCCAGATTCCGTGTATAGTATGATAACTGCGGCATTCAATAATCCTTTGTTCTTTTTTTAGACGTTCCAGTTCTTCCACTGTGGAAAAATGGTACTCTACATTTTCGTGTTCACCTTCCCGTATGGGACGGGTTGTATAGGGAATAATTCTGTTCAGGCATAATGTGGGATTTTCCAACAGCCTTTTATAAATTGTGTCTTTTCCAGAGGAACTTTTTCCCATAATATAAAAAATTTTACCCATTTTTCCACACCATTTTTAGAAAAGGTACTTTATACTTCTACTACGCGGATCATATTGGTATTGCCGGCAACACCCAGCGGAACACCGGCTGTTAGTACCACGCGGTCACCGTGATGAATTAGCCCGGCTTCCAAACTGGCATTTATGGCGGCGTCAAAAAGTTTTTCTGTGTCCTCTTCTTTTTGAATAAGAAGCGGCATAACGCCAAATAACAAAGAAAGTTGGCGGTAGACGGACTCATCAACAGTACAACCAATTACCATGCACTCCGGCTGGTACCGTGAAATCTTATTTGCTGTAAAGCCGGACATGGTAACGGTAATGATTGCGGAAGCCTTTAAATCCATAGCAGTTGCGCAGCAGGCATGGGAAATAGCTGTGGTAACATCTTCTCTATTGTCAAGCACTTCGCAGCCGTAGTTAATTGCATGAAAACGTGCTTCATAGCCAACTTCTTGTTCTGTGCGTTCGGCAATGCGGCTCATAGTTTGTACTGATTCAATCGGGTACGCACCTGCTGCACTTTCGCCGCTTAGCATAATTGCAGTGGTTCCGTCGTAAATTGCATTTGCAACATCTGTTGTTTCTGCTCTGGTAGGTCTTGGATTCTTCATCATGGAATCCAGCATCTGTGTTGCTGTAATTACGATTTTCCCCTGACGAATAGTTTTTTGAATTAATTCTTTCTGTAAAATCGGAACTTCTTCCATCGGAACTTCTACGCCCATATCGCCGCGTGCCACCATAATGCCATCCGACACCTCCAAAATTTCGTCAATATTGTCAATGCCCTGCATATTTTCAATTTTTGAAATAATTTTCATTTTGCCGCCGTTATCTGTTATCAGCTTGCGGACAGCTTCCACATCTTCGCGGCAGCGCACAAAGGAAGCAGCCAGATAATCATACCCCATTTTTACGCCAAATAGAATATCCTCTCGATCCACTTCGCTAATATAAGGCATGGAAAGCACAACGCCGGGAACATTGATTCCCTTATGATTAGAAACATAACCACCGTTAATCACTTCACAGGCAATATCTGTTTCTTCAATTGCCTTTACGGTCATTTCAATTAATCCATCGTCAATTAATATTGTAGTTCCGACACTAATGTCATTTTTTAGATTTTTATAGCTAATCGAAGCACGTTCTGCTGTTCCAAGTATTTCGTCAGTTGTCAGTCGAAAAAGATTACCGGATTCCAAATACTGTTTGCCGCCCTCGAAATCTCTAAGTCTAATTTCTGGGCCTTTTGTATCCAACATAGTTGCAAGCGGCATTCCTAAATCTTTTGCGGCTTTTACTGCTCTTTCATACTTTCCTTTATGCTCCTCATGACCGCCGTGTGAAAAATTAAAACGTGCAACGTTCATTCCAGCTAAAATTAATTCTTTTAATTTTTCCTCGCTCTGCGAAACAGGGCCTATGGTACAAATGATTTTTGTTTTTCTCATGAATATAAAATCCTTTCTTTATTATAAATATTGGTAAATGGTAAAGTTTGCCAATAATGCAGATTCACAAGCATAATTACTTTGAAAGATATCGTTAAATTTATTGCTTGTGAGTATATATGCTGACCACATACCGCAAAGCGGTTTATTTTCTTATACGGTCGTGTGTATCAATTCTAATAAACAGCAAATATTTTTGTCGTTTACTGGAATTGATTATAGCATTGCATAAAAAAAGCATAGTACAATGAAAACATAAATAATAATATAGATTTTACAAAAATATAATTAATATGCTGCTTTGTGTCTTAGAACAGCAGTGACATATTTTCGGTTCAGCTTTTGGTTGTGGATTTTACCTTTTTGAATGTGAAGTGTTTCCAATAGTGAACAGTATTTATCCGCAGAGGTTACAATCCATGCTTCACGGCACATTGGCGGAATAACGGTTAATGGCCACATATGCTTGCTGATAATATCAGATTGTATGTC
This sequence comes from Lachnospiraceae bacterium, assembly GCA_009774395.1. Lineage (GTDB taxonomy): Bacteria > Bacillota > Clostridia > Lachnospirales > Lachnospiraceae > COE1. Next base: position 1,433 of record VSNQ01000124.1, on the reverse strand, counting down.
ACTTATATAGTATTCTTTCCTTGCGTTTGCCAATGCCCTGCTTGGATGAAAGAATCCGTGAAGCCGATGCGGATTGACTTTATCGTTTTTGTGCCAGTCATATAAAAAATAGTCATGAAGCAGTGCGCCTCTTACCAAGTCCCGCGAATGACATTTAACACCTAAACGGTTGCGGATTGCCAGACTGGTTTTTGCTACATTAATACAGTGTTCTTGCACAGACATATTGCCGTGTTGAATATAATTTTTGGTACTTTGGAAGTTGTTTGATTTTAAGATATCCTCCGCATATTTTTTTATTTCTTTTTCATACATTGTTTTATTACTGATTCCTTTCTTAGTTTGATTTGTGTTTAGTACAGTATCGTACTAGGCATTTGGTGCTGAACTGCCCTTTTGACCAAACTGTAATTATTTTACCATATATCGCAGTAAAAAAATACGGGTATTAAGGTGTTTTTTAAATATTTTTAATATTTTGGTGTAGGAAAATAAAAATGTATGTTTGTATTTCCACAGGAGGATATGTAATGTGAAAAGTTAAATAAGGGTTGTAAAATGTATTTTATTATAAAAGAATAACATGTATAATATTATCAAAAAAATACAGAATTAGGATTCATAAAAGGTAAGGAACTGTCAATAAATAACTCATCAATATGACTTGTCTAAATGTCCATCTGCAGCATCAGATAATCTTGACGTAGCCCGCTACGCCTGCGATTATCTTCTTTGCAGTTGAACATTTATACAGCGTCAAATTAACAAGTTATTTATTTACAATTCCTAATTTATTCTTATTATTTGTAAAAATATAAGAAATTTGTTGTACGGATTAAATTTTACCTCAATTATGTGTTTTGTTAAAGATTATATTCTTTTAACAACTCTTGCTGGAACTCTTCATCATCTAAAGAACGAAACAAATCCTCCAGTCTACCATCCTTACGAAGATTTTGATTAAGCTGGTTGATTCGATTACGCTCTTCGTCTTGGCCAAGAACGCGTCCTTCATCAATTCCAAGAATGCGTCCTTCATTTAAGATTGTTTTTGCTTCATATTCAAGAATTTGACCGCCCATAACAGATTTCACTCCTTTTTTCACATTGTCAAACTTAGCAGCGATATGTTCCAATACTTTTTGCGACATATCTAAAATGGTACATTTGGTATATTCATCAATTTCGCCTTGTTTGAGCAGTTGTTCCAGCCGCTCTGATATAGATTGGTATTCCTTTTTTAAGACATTTAATTTATACTGCTTAACAGTTAAAATTCCCAAGTAACCTGACTACATAACGCCAGCCATATACGTTTAACCAGTGCAGTACGGTAAATTATGGCGTTATGTAGTATATCTGTATCGTTTTCATATTCCTCAAACAGTTTTTCATGTGAGAAAATATGAAAAGGAATTAAAAACAGGAGTTTT
>VSNQ01000123.1 GCA_009774395.1 Lachnospiraceae bacterium | reverse complement strand
TGCCGGGAGCATAGCGCCTGTTTGTTGTCAGCAGCCCGTTTCACGGTCTGCGTGTAGTTCCTTGTAAAATGACCTAAAGATGAATTAAAAGATAAAATATTGACTGTATGTTGACTGGCAGTTACAACAACGGCGGTGGAATTGGAATACAATATATCGTGCAAAAAACAGATGGATAAGAAAGGAATAATTTTGCAAAATATTAAATCAATAAATAATCGATTTTATATACTGTGATGTTGTCCTTGGAACAAGATTTGATAAACCACATAATGAAATGACCATATATATCTCTTCTGACAAAGAGTGATATTCTTCTGAAAGCATAAAAAAACAAGGGCGGCTGCATTCAAAAAATATACAAGATAGGCAATAATAATCTCTGTTGAAATAATATTTTGTATATGTAATATTTATGCAGCCGCCCTAAAATATTAGGTATTAGAATAATCGTAAAAGTTACGCATACATCTGCCGTGCCGCTTCAATCTCTGCCTGTTTCTTCGCCTCATCTTCTGCAGCTTCACGCATTAGTCGATCGTAAATCGCATTTGCCTCATCCACGATTTCCTTCTGTTCTGGTGGCAGGACAACTTCTTTTTGCGGCTGCGCGCTTGATAAAAGAGAGTCAACCGTATTTTGACTGCTGGAAGTATTCATAATTGCATCTAAAGTGGCTTTTGTACTTTCGTCAACAGGCCCTTGACCATATAGGCCAGAGTAAGAACCTGTAGCAGCATTGTAAGCCGCAGCGTTTGGAATTATGTTTTGCGTTAGATTAGGTTTTTTTTGTTCAATAGCGGGCTTTTGCTTTGCTTCTTTTGCTTCCAAGCGCAGCGCCGCCTCCTTTTCTGCTTTAGAGGGCCATATTCGTACTGCTTCTGGAATATATACGACCAACCACCATTTAATTACATGGGGATAATACCTTTTTAAGAAATAAGCTGTAGCAGCGTCCATTGTTAATACACCATCTTTCAAACATATTCGTATTATTATGTATCAGTTAAAAATTAAACTGTTACTCTATTATAACATATATCGGAAAAAATCCATAGAAAATATAGTAAAAATATTGAATAAATGTCACAGTTTCGTCTAGGATTTTGTATTTACTACAAAATTTGCCAGAAAACGTGGTGATTAAGATGTGCAATAATAAAGCCGTAGTTTATTGGGGCAGGCAAACATCATTTCAAAATACGGTGGAATTATAAGAAGCAAAAAACATAAAAAATGAAATTAGATATAAATGCGTAACTTACGCAGAACCAACGCATAATAGGAGCAAATAAGAATATCAGCAGTTCTATATGAATAAATTATAAAAATTATTATAATCGTATAAACTAAATTGACAATCTAAAAAAAAGTGTTATATTAGATATAGAACAAATAAAACAAGAAACAGAAATAGAATCAAGAAAGTGACGGGAGGATTGACTATGAATATTCAAAAATTTACACAAAAATCAATGGAAGCGGTCAATGCCTGTGAGAAACTTGCTATGGAGTATGGCAATCAAGAGTTAGAGCAGGAACATTTATTGTATGGTTTGTTGACAATTGAGGACAGCCTTATCCTTAAACTGATAGAGAAAATGGAGATTAATAAAGACTATTTTCTGGACAGGGTAAAGAAAGCGCTGGATAAACGCGTAAAAGTACAGGGAGGACAGCCTTATGTGGGACAGTATCTCAATAAGGTACTAATTAGCGCAGAGGATGAAGCAAAGCGTATGGGGGATGAATATGTATCTGTTGAACATTTATTCTTATCTATGCTGCAGAATCCAAACAAGGAAATCAAAGAGATTTTTCGTGAATACGGCATTACAAGGGAGAGGTTCTTAAAAGCATTATCTGAAGTGCGCGGTAACCAGCGTGTGACAAGCGACAATCCCGAAGCAACATACGATACATTGGAAAAATATGGTCAGGATTTAGTGGAAAAAGCAAGGAATCAGAAACTTGACCCTGTAATCGGTCGCGACAATGAAATCCGCAATATTATCCGAATCCTTTCAAGGAAAACAAAAAATAATCCTGTGTTAATCGGTGAGCCAGGCGTTGGCAAAACAGCGGTGGTCGAAGGCTTGGCGCAACGTATTGTGCGAGGTGACGTGCCGCAGGGATTAAAAGATAAAAAGGTATTTTCACTGGATATGGGCGCATTGGTTGCTGGAGCAAAATACCGCGGAGAATTTGAGGAGCGTTTAAAAGCAGTACTCGAGGATGTGAAAAACAGCGATGGGCAGATTATTCTTTTTATTGATGAACTGCATACCATTGTCGGTGCTGGTAAGACAGAGGGGGCAATGGACGCTGGAAATATGTTAAAGCCTATGCTTGCAAGGGGCGAATTGCATTGTATTGGCGCTACAACACTTGACGAGTATCGCCAGTATATTGAGAAAGACCCTGCACTCGAGCGGCGTTTTCAACCAGTTATGGTGGATGAGCCGACTGTGGAAGATACTATTAGTATTTTACGAGGTTTAAAAGAACGTTATGAAGTATTTCATGGTGTTAAGATAATGGACAATGCGCTTGTCAGTGCGGCAGTGCTCTCCAATCGGTATATTTCTGACCGTTTTTTGCCGGATAAAGCGATTGACTTGGTAGATGAAGCTTGTGCAATGATTAAGACAGAACTGGATTCTATGCCAACAGAGTTAGATGAATTACAACGGAAGATGATGCAGATGGAAATAGAAGTTGCTGCGCTGAAAAAAGAGGAAGACCGCTTGAGCAAGGAACGATTGGAAGCTTTGCAGGCAGAACTTGCAGAACAGAAGGCAGAGTTTAACAACCGCAAAGCACAGTGGGACAATGAGAAGGCGTGTGTGGAGCGGCTTTCCAAGCTAAGAGAAGATATTGAAGCAATGAACGATCAGATACAGATTGCGCAGCGGGAAGGAAATCTGGAAAAGGCAGCGGAATTAAGCTATGGCAAGCTTCCGGAGTTAAAGCGTCAGCTTGAAAAAGAGGAGGAAACCGTTCACGCAAGAGAGATGTCTTTGGTACATGAAAGCGTTTCGGAAGAGGAAATCGCAAGAATCATTTCGCGTTGGACAGGGATTCCCGTTGCAAAATTAAATGAAAGCGAACGCAATAAGACACTGCATCTTGACACCGAACTGCATAAGCGTGTAATCGGTCAGGAGGAGGGTGTTACAAAGGTGACAGAAGCGATTATCCGTTCCAAAGCAGGGATTAAAGACCCTGAAAAGCCAATTGGTTCTTTCCTGTTTTTAGGGCCTACTGGTGTTGGTAAGACAGAACTTGCCAAAGCGCTTGCTGCATCGCTGTTTGATGATGAGTCTAATATGGTGCGGATTGATATGAGCGAATATATGGAGAAACATTCTGTATCACGTTTGATTGGAGCACCTCCCGGATATGTAGGCTACGACGAGGGCGGTCAGCTTACAGAGGCAGTGCGTAGAAAGCCTTACAGTGTTGTTTTGTTTGATGAGGTGGAAAAGGCGCATCCAGATGTATTTAATATTTTGCTGCAAGTGCTTGATGATGGTCGCATTACGGATTCGCAAGGACGTACGGTAGATTTTAAAAATACGATATTAATTATGACCTCCAATATTGGTGCGCAGTATTTATTGGAAGGCATTGATGCAGACGGAGAAATCAGTCAGTCAGCGCAGGAATTGGTATTGAATGATTTGCGTACACACTTTAGACCAGAATTTTTAAATCGTCTTGATGAAACAATCTTGTTTAAACCGTTGACGAAAGAGAATATCAGCGACATTATAGCGCTGATATTAAAGGATATTAACCAGCGTTTGGAAGATAAAGAACTGACCATTGAAATCAGCGATGCGGCACAGCACTTTATTGTGGAAAACGGATATGATCCCGTATATGGTGCAAGACCGTTAAAGCGGTTTATTCAGAAATATGTGGAAACACTGGCGGCGAAATTGATTCTTGCTGATGAAGTGAAGACAGGTGATACCATTTGGATTGATCTGGATGAAAAAACGCAGGAATTAACAGCAGCAAAAAAGTAAGCATAAATGAAACATTGAAAAAACGCTGAGGAAATAAAAGGGACTGCCGTAGTTGGAAGTCCCTTGATTTTATTGTTTTTTGCCCGATATTACGTTCCAATGGTAATTGTTTATGGTACAGGACTGATATCTTGTGAAAATCCATCTTCTGATAGAGGAGGATTGGGTATATTTTCAGTACTTTGTGTGCCGCCTTCTGGTGGGAGATCAGCAGGCTGTGCATTGTTTTCCTGCGGCGGACTGATTGGCGGTGTATTGTTCTCCTGTGGCGGTTCAGCAGGCGGCGTATTGTTTTCCTGCGGTGGTTCTATAGGCTGCGTGCTGTCTTCAGGCACAGTTGTGTTTTCTTGCGTTGGGCTTTCTGGAATATCCGTGTTTTCTGCTTCTGTTGAATTTTCCGTAGTTTCCTGTGGGATATCTGTTTCCGTGGAAGTTTCGCTCTCCGGTACGTTGTTTTCATTTTCGTTATTTTCAGGAGAATTGTTGTCTGAATCGGAGTCTGATTCCTCTGAAGCCGCATCCTCAACAATAATTGCGTGCTGTAGTAGGAAATCTTTCCATACAGTATAATACTGCGCCTTAATATGTACTTGATCCCATGTATAATCCGAAATCAAAATTCCATCTTCGCACAAGCTGCTTTCATTGACATCAATATAAAAAATATCTTTTTGGTTTGCAAGTTGGGAAATTATGGTATTGCGTGCGGAGATATTTTCATTGGTAACAACTTCCTCCTCAGCAGACTTTTCCTTTGTTACTGTTAAATTCGCTTGAATAAAAATAAGAGCGTCGGGCTGGATTTCACGGATATTTTCCAGAACTTGACGGTAACGTTCAAAGAAAGATTCTGGCGTACCCGTACCGCATTCATTAATTCCTACCATAAGGTAAATTTTCCCGAATTGTTTCTCCATTAGGACATCATGTACCGATGTTTTCTTATCCTCGTAAGTAATTTTAGGCTTTTCGTAATCATAAATGGAAAGAGAGGACTTACATAAAAATGTAGCATTCTCAATACCAGAAAATTCACTTAATCCGACCGTGCGGGAATCTCCAATAAAACAGGCATCTTCAAAATATTCGTCGGTAGCAGTAACAAATGCAAGCGTACCATCCGCAGCATTGTTTGAATCGGACATGGAAACAGTATTTGCTTCGTCGGAGGATTCACCTTGATTTGCTTTGGCAAGTCTGCCATTTCCGATAAAATTTTGTGCTTCTTCTACGGGAATCTGTGTCATAACAGCAGCAATATCTCCGCTGTGCTTCGTAAAAGGAGAGGAAGCAAATAAATTCTGAGAAATATTAAAGGTTGTTTTAAGTTGAAAGCCTTTCGTATATAAACCGTCGTGCAATCCCTGCATAGCGGTTGCAAACGGCAGGCTTGATGCTGAAAACGTAAGTTTATTGTGATAATACCTTATGTTCCAATAGCTGCCCAGCAAAGAAAAAAAGAATGTTGATAAAAGTATGGAAAGTAGCAGGGCATAAGGCGTTTTGCTGCTTTTGTTCATAGAGTGCATTTACCTCCAATATTAAAATCTAAAGTATAGAAACGGGTTGTTTACGCCAATGGATAAGAAGTATACCGCATACCAAAAAATACCAAGTGCAATTACAATACCAAGCTTTCTGTGGCGTATTCGGTCAAAAAGCTGTTCAGGATATTCCGTTGAGAAAATAATGCACGTTATCAACAACGGCGCGTAAGTAGTGAGCTGCTTAAGAAAATCGGCAGGGTTAATCGTACTGCCTACGCCGAAAAACGGAAACATACGTCCTAAATAAACACCAAGTTCTGTAAAATCACTGATGGCAAAAATCGTCCAGCTAATCAATATGTAAAATATCATATAAATATGCGAAACAATTTTTGAAATAATATGATCGCCTGTCAGCCATTTCAATGTAATATTTTTCTCAATTATTTGTAATACAAAGATAAAAAGCCCCCAAAGAATAAAATTCCAAGCGGCACCATGCCAAAAGCCGGTTAAAAACCATACAACAAGCAAATTACATATTGTGTGAAACGATCCTTTACGGTTGCCGCCAAGAGGAATATAGACATATTCTCGAAACCATGCGCCCAGTGTAATATGCCATCTGCGCCAGAAATCCGTAACGCTTCTAGCCATGTATGGATGTTTGAAATTCTCTGGCATATGGAATCCCAGCATCTCACCAAGTCCAATTGCCATTAACGAATATCCGCAGAAATCAAAATAAAGCTGCATAGAATATGCAAACGCCCCCAGCCACGCAAGCGGCGTTGAAATACTTTCAAAACCGATGGTACAGACTTCATTCCATAAAGTACCAATACGGTTTGCAATAATGACTTTGTATCCAAGTCCAATAATAAACGTTTTTAGACCATTGTCAAGTTTTTCAATAGAAATTGTCCTTGCCTTGAGTTCTGTACAGATATCGGAGTATACAACAATCGGGCCGGCTATTAACTGTGGAAACATACACAAATATGCGCCAAGACTGACAATGGAACTGTCCGCCTTTACATCTCCGCGGTACACATCAACGATATACGATACAATCTGAAATGTATAGAAGCTGATGCCAAGCGGCAAAGTAAGCTTTAATGGCTCAATCGGATTCCAGTCGTTGTGGAATAATAATAGCGCATTGATATTTTCAATAAAAAAGTTTGTGTATTTAAAAAATAGTAAAAGCCCAAAATCATACAACAGCGCAAGAAGTAAAAAAAAGGTTTTCTGCCGCTTTTTCATATAAAATAAGGCTATCAGCCGTCCTAAACCATAATTTACAAAAATGGACAGCAGAATTAAAAATAAATAGTAAGGCTCTCCCATGCCATAGAAGATAAGACTGCCGATAAATAACAGCATATTTCGACTTCTAGGAGCACCAAAATAATATAAAATAAGAAAAATTGGTAAAAATATAAATATAAATGTCAAGCTGCTGAAAACCATGATGTCCCCCTAAATCATGATATATGTGGAAACAGATTTAAACCACCGAATTATATTATAACAAAAGATGTTTGAAAATTCTATAAAATTTTCAAATTTAAACAAAATCGGTAATACTTCGTCATTCTGTGTCTTTATAGTGGTTTTGAGGTGAGATTTTTGGCATATTTGCTAAGAAGGTTTAGAGTAATGAATAAGGCTTTACACCTTTTACATAATCTGCTATGATTAAGTTGTAGTAATCAGTAAGATATACTGAAAAACGTTAAGATTTTCCAATTTATATACGACCCATCTTGCATAAGCGGACAATATGTGTGTTGTGTAGAAAGAAAAATCTAATCGTATTTGAGTATAAAAGAAAGATAGGTGATCATATGTCAGAAAAAGAAATGATGCAAAGAAATGTAGAAGAATTTGCAAGGCTGCAAGATTATATGATAGATACAGATAAAGAATCAGCAGCATACAAAAAGATGAAACGCCGCTATATTGAATTGAAAGTAATTTTGACATCATCTGGTATTAATCTTACGGAACTAGATATTATTAAAGAATAAAAAATAAGGGGCTGCCGTAATGTGACAACCCCTTATTTTTTATTCAGAAATACTGTCTTTGATTACAATGCTTTGCAGAAGTTGTTGTATTAATTCTTTATTTTCATTGTATACAGATTCCGGCATATTGGTACTGACACCATAGGAAGCTAGATCAAAAACAATTTGATAATTTATATATGTGATGTCGTTCTCTGTATAGGTATCAGGATATAGCTTGCCGGTTAATCCGCTGGCTGTAGTAAAGTCTTTGGGACTTTCAGCAGAACTGGACTGAAATGTTAATGTTCCATACTGCCCGAAAATATTGATGAAAGCATCCTCTCTTTTTTGCACTTGAATCGTAAAACCCCAGTCAGGTTCAGACGGCTCATAAGCAGTATAGCTCCAGTCTTCCGGCATTTGGAATGAAATATCCGAAGTCCAGTTTTCTGCCGGTTCAAAGGTTTTTGTAATGGTTGTTAATGCGGCAGAGGACAGATCTTTGGGCGGATTCCCCCCTTCTGGTTTGTCGGTTTTGGAATCGGAAGCTGATATTTGGCTTTCCGGCTGCGATGCAGGAACAGATTTGGTTGTTGCTTTATCTGGATTACTTGTGGGAGTCTGTTCCAGTGTGGAAGCAGCGATTTGTTCTGTTTCAGAAGGCTTCTCTTGTGTGCTTTCTGGAGGCAATTCCGTAGACGGGGCAGCAGTATCCTGTTGGATTGTGTCGATTTCATTTTGTTCTGTTGAAGAAGATAATAAGTCAAACGACACATCTTGCGTATTGGTTTTGTCTTGCTTCTCACAGCCACCGATTAGGAATGCACTGCTAATTATTGCGAATAATAGGGATAACTTTCTTTTTTTCATTGATAAAACTCCTCGTATATATACGAAAAGGCAATATGAACACACAAAATAACAATAATTGTTGCAAAGACAACAATAATTAGAGAAAACAATTGTTGATGTAATTGTATTTATGGATATAATGGATATTTATGATACACTTTTTGCCGCTATATCATTATTTCGGAATGACAAACAAGAATACTAATTGCTGCTTAGAAAAACAAAACACAATCCAACAATAACCGACAATTCGTCTGCTATATTTTTATGGAAATATAATATCTTATATGATAATATAAAAGGACAACAATAAAAATCAACGAAAGCTTTTGCGCCAGAAAGCAGCAATTTTCCTTTAGGCGGTTGTGTGCATATGGTTAAACTTAGCGTCAGTCTTTTTGGCACTTAGTATAACAAGGTTGAATTGTAATAAGACAGGAATGAAACGGAGAAGGATAACAATGTGGAATAAAAAGATATGGAAAAAAAGACATTTCATAATTGCGGCAGTTCTTGCAGCAATCCCTTTGTCTTTTGCCGGATGCGGACAAAAAAAGGCATCAGACAGCACTCGGGTTGTGCTTACAACAGGCTTTGCGAAAAATGAGGTGTTTTGCATTGAGAAATCGTCGTGTACTTTAGCTGAGATTATGGTATATATGACAAACACTAAGAACCAATATGAGGAGGCTTATGGGGAAGAAATCTGGAAAGCGTCATATAATGGGGAAACGTTGGAATCCAATATTAAAGACACTGTGCTTGCGCGGATTGCGCGGATAAAGGCGCTGAATCTTCTTGCGCAGGAGCATGATATTACCTTGTCAGAAGAAGAAATAGAGAAGGCAAAGATGGCAGCGCAAACGTATTTTTCGTCACTCAATGATAAGGAACGGGAACTTTTAGCAGTAAATGAGCCGTTAATTCAAGCGATGTATAAGGAGTATGCGCTTGCAGAGAAAGTTTATGAATATTTGATTGCGGATATTAACCCTGAAATCAGCGACGACGAAGCAAGGACAATTACCGTGCAGCATATTTTAATTAAGACGTATTCGCTCAATGAAAATGGCGAGCAGGTGCCTTATTCCGAGCAGGCAAAAAGAGAGGCATATCAAAAAGCGGCGGAAGCACTGCGGCGGGCGCAGGAGGGGGAAACATTCACCAGCCTGATTGCGGAGTACAGCGAGGACAGCAACGAATCGTATTCTTTCCGCAAAGGAACATTAGACCCAGCATTTGAGGAAGCCGCATTTAACCTTAGCACAGATGAATTAAGCGGTATTGTGGAATCCGCACATGGATACCATATTATTAAGTGTATTAGTACATTTAATAGGGATGAAACAGACCGAAATAAAATAAAAATCGTAGAACAGCGTCGTAAAGAGGTATTTAATGAGGAGTATTCAAGCTTTGTGGAAGGACTGACGAAAAATATTGATGAAAAACTATGGGAAACTGTAGGATTTATTGAAGATAGCGAAGTAACAACAAGCAGTTTCTTTGAAGTGTACCATAATGTGTTTGATAAGGAGTAAGTATAATAATGTCCAATTATATTTTAATTGTAGAGGATGACAATGATATCAGTCAAATGCTTAGAGAACTGTTGCAGCAGGAGGGATATGCAATCAAACAGGCATACGCTGGTACGGAAGCGTTATTTTATCTGGAAAAAGAGTGTCCGAAAGCAGTAATACTCGATTTAATGCTTCCGGGAATAAGCGGCGAGGAACTGCTTTCCAAGATAAAAACAGCATATCCGCAGACCGCAGTAATTGTTGTCTCTGCAAAGGAGGAACTACAGACCAGAATTTCCATTTTGCGTTCAGGCGCAGACGACTATATTACAAAGCCTTTTGATACGAATGAACTGTTAGCGCGCCTTGAAGCTGTCCTTCGCCGCAGCGCAAAGGAGCAGATATCAGAAAAGGTTCTACAATATAAAGATATCGTAATGTCGCCGGATAAAGCCCACGTTACGGTTGCCGGAGTGGAAATTAAGCTGACACGCAGGGAATTTTTAATTTTAAAGCTGTTAATGGAAAATTCCGGAAAAGTGTTTACAAAGAGCAATATCTATGAATCTGTATGGAACGAGGAATTTCTGGGCGAGGATAACGCCGTAAATGTACATATCAGCAATCTCCGGCAGAAAATTGCGAAAGTAAATAACAAAGAAACCTATATCGAAACCGTATGGGGGATTGGATTTAAAATGAAGTAAAAAATTTAAACTTTCTTTAAACTTTTCCTAAAGTTTCTAAAGAATCTGCTATTATAATGTACTATGTAATCAATCGGATATACTGAAAAACGTTAAGATTTTCCAGTTTCTACACAACCCATCTGGCATAAGTGGACAATCAAATCGTTTTCCGTATAAAAATAGCAGGGAGATTTTTATGGAATATGTATTGAGAACAGACAATCTTACGAAAGCATATGGTAAAAATATCGTAGTGGATGGCGTATCTATGCACGTGGAAAAGGGCGCAATCTACGGATTTATCGGGAAAAACGGGGCAGGAAAAACGACATTTATGCGTATGGTGGCAGGGCTTGCTGCGCCGACAAATGGTACAATGGAACTGTTCGGGGCACAGAATTTAGAGCGGCAGCGTACCCACATTGGCTGTTTAATAGAAAGTACGGGAATATATGCCAATATGACTGCAAAGGAAAATATGGAAGTTATCCGCAGACAGCTTGGCATTGCTGACAGGCAGTCTATTGAGAAAATCATTGATTTTGTGGGCTTAAATGGGGCGGGGAAGAAGAAAGTAAAACACTTTTCAATGGGAATGAAACAACGGCTTGGCATTGCAATTGCATTGTTCCGCAATCCGGATTTCCTGATATTAGATGAGCCGATTAACGGGCTTGATCCCGAAGGAATCATTGAAATACGGGAAATGCTTTTGCAGTTAAATCGCGAACAGGAAATAACGATATTGATTTCCAGCCATATTTTAGGCGAACTGTCAAAGATTGCAACGCATTACGGCATTATCAGAGAGGGGATTTTGGCAGATGAATTTGCAGCAGACACATTAAAAGAACGATGCCGCAGATGTCACAAAATTATTGTGGACAACACAGAACTTGCAGTCAATATATTGGAGGAAAAGCTGCATATTGTAAATTTTGATGTGCCAGAACAAAATCTTATACGTATTTTTGAAAAGCTTGATGAAACAGAATATACAAACAAGGCACTAATAACTGGTGGCGTAAATATTAAGGAAAGCAGTCTTGCCGGTCAAAATTTGGAAGAGTATTTTATGGAATTATTGAGCGGGAAAAAATAGTAGGAATCAGGGCTGTTAGTTATATTTAGGAGGTATGTATGTTTAATTTATTAAGCGGGGAATTTTATAAATTGAAAAAAAGCAAAAGTCTGCTGGTTTGCTGTGTGATAACGGCGGTATTTGTATTGGTTCTGTATGGTATGTTAATGATTGTTGATAAAGTACGCAGAGGCGAGATCGAAAATGGAACTGGCGGCATTATCTATGTTTCGGGGGAAGAAGTGGATGAAAATGCGAAGTCGCTGTTTGATGAAATTACGGTAATGGAAGTGTTAAGGCAGATGTTTTGCAGTTTCGGCAGTTTTGCAACAGCAGTGTTTGCGGCTATTTTTGTAATCGGAGAATATATAAACGGCGCTGCAAAAAATATCGTTGGAAAAGGATACGCGAGATGGCAGATTTTTCTTGCAAAGTATATTGTAGTAATGGCATCGGCGGTTTTGCAGTTATTGGTTTTAAGCGCTGTTACAATAATTTGTGGCGCTGTTGTTGAGGGAACAGAACAGTTTGATGCGGTGTTTTGGAAAAACTTTTTTGGGTATATTGGCATTCAGATTCTGCTTGGAATGGCTTTTGTTGGAGTGGTTTCTGCGGTCAGTGAAATATGCAGAAACTTGGCGGCAGGAATTTCTATTGGTATTGGATTGGTATGTTTTTCATCTCCGTTAACAATGGGGATGGATCTACTGGCAAAACTTCTGTTTTCGCAGGCAGAATGGAAACCATCAGATTTTTGGCTTCTTGATTTAGCTTCCCAGTGCCCTGTTCGCGATATTCGTAAGGGCTTTGCAGTGCATTCGATAATTGTTGCACTTATATGGGTAATATTTGCGGCAGCGGTTGGTATTGTACATATTAGAAAAGCAGATATTAAGTAAAAACAGCGTAGGGAAAAAGAAAAAGGATGCAGATAATAGCGACTGGAATTATAATTGTTTTACTGATAACGGCGGGCGTTTTGTCCGTCCGTTTGTGGTGTTACCGCACGCAGATGCGGCATATGCTGGACGAACTTTACTTTTTGGAGAACAATGATACGAACAGCCTTTTAACGTCGCGTATTGCAGTGGGCAGTACACAAGCGGTTATTTTGGCAGTGAATCATTTACTGACACGATACAGAGAAAACGAAAGGCGGCTTCTTAGAGAAAATAAAATTTATAGAGAAAGCATTACCAGCATTTCGCACGATATCCGCACACCGCTGACGTCGGCGAAGGGTTATCTTCAAATGCTGCAGCGTCAGAACGTTTCCGAGGAGAAAAAAGCACAGTTTCTAAGTACTGTGGAGCGGCGATTGGATCATTTAAACAATATGCTAAACCAACTATTTGAATATGCAAGAATTGAAGCTGGCGAATTAGCATTAGAGCCAGAGGAATTAAATGTAGGGAATTTGTTTGCAGAAACGATTTCCTTATTTTATAATGATTTTGTGCAGAAAGGTTTTGTGCCGGAAATTGATATTGCAAAGAAGCCCTGCAAAATTTACGCAGATAGAAATGCATTGGTGCGCATTATGGAAAATTTAATCCGCAATGCGCTAGTGCATGGAACAGGCGGTTTTTGGTTTTCTGTAAGGGTAACAGAACAGCAGGCGCTGATAGGTGTTTCCAATTTAACAGACAGTATTGAGAGCTATGAACTTGACAGTATTTTTGACCGCTTTTATACCACAGACCATTCACGCAGCTGCAGAACGACTGGACTAGGACTGGCAATCGTGAAACAATTTGCGCAGCAGATGGGCGGAAGCGTACAGGCGACGCTGGAGGAGGGGCGCTTTACGGTGCAGGTAATGCTGCCGCTGCTTCAATAATATTGTTAATGTGTCAGAGTAGTTTTTTAGACGGAATCGTTGTATAGCAATGCAATACGACATTATTATAGAAGTGGTATTTGGGAATCGGAGGTGTAGATTTGAATAATCAGATAGCTGTAAATATAGGGGAACAGTGTTTTGATAAATTAATTGAAGAACATAAATTTTATATTGATAAGACAGGATTTATCAAAGAATGGTGGGAGTATGGCTCAACGGTAACATTGATTACGCGTCCTCGCCGGTTTGGGAAAACACTCAATATGAGTATGCTGGAATGCTTTTTTTCCAATAAATATGCTGATAGGGGTGATTTGTTTGAGGGACTTTCTATCTGGGAAGAAAAAACAGCAGCCAAAGAATATCAGTATAGATATTTACAAGGTACCTTTCCCGTGATATTTTTAAGTTTTGCAGGCATTGAGGCAGCAGAATACAAGGATATGGAATATAAGATTACAGAGATAATTGCGAAACTGTATGAGCAGAACAATTATCTTTTGGAAGGAAATCTGCTCAGTGAGAATGAAAAAAATTATAGTAAACGCATTTAGCTTTTGCGCTATCCAATACTTTTTATATTTATGCAAAACAAGAAAAGCCGCATAAG
>VSNQ01000122.1 GCA_009774395.1 Lachnospiraceae bacterium | reverse complement strand
ATACTAAAAGTTACTCAAATCTCTGTATTTATGCGGTTTTGTAGGAATATAACGATATATAAATAATAATATAAAAATTCTTAAAATCCTACAATTCCCAGCTTCATTTTTGATTACACCTACCTCAAACCCCTTGATATTAAAGGGCTTTCGCCTTTCTCTTTATTTTTTACACTAATTGTCTTTTTCTCCGTCCTATCCCGTTTTGCAGTTGAAGGGCTTAGCGTTGCAGCTATAAACTAAGAACACCGCTGTAAATTCCCCCCTTTAATTGCTTTCGATCACAAATAATCATAAGAAACTGTAGAAAAATAAGTGACACATCTTACTTGTCTATTTCTCCAATCTTGCAAGAGAAAAAACATAGCCCGCTACGCCTACGTTTTTTCTCCTACAATCTTGAAAAAATATCCTGCGCAATCTGAGCACTTATTTTCCTACAATTCCTAACATCCGGGCAGACATAATCATCATTAATATCTGAATGATATTTAAAATCCAAATTCTCCATAAATACAAGACACATACTATTTTTGAATTGATATCTCATAGATCGATTTAAGTTATTATTAAAATTCCATGTTTATAACTTGGTGACGGCGACATATTTATAAATTACGCCTTTTATTTTCTTATCTTTTTTCGTTCAAATTCTGCTAATCCGTTTCTATCATATCCTTTCTTAGATAGAAACGGATTAGCGCCCTATGTATTCTTTCATTATCTGAAAAAACGCCGCAACATTTTCACGGATATTCCCTTTAAAAACTGCCGACCCGGCAACAATTACATTTGCACCAGCTTCCAGATTGGCTTTCAAATTATCTAAACGCACACCGCCATCAATCTCAATATTTACCATAGGATAATTTTCATTAACTATTTTGCGGATTTCTCTGATTTTATCATAGCAGGCTTCAATATACTTCTGCCCCCCAAAACCTGGTCGCACAGTCATAATCAATACCATATCCACCAAATCCATATAGGGGAGCAATTCGCTCACTGGTGTTTCTGGATTAATAGCAAGTCCTGTCTTTGCTCCAAGTTCTTTGATTTTCAGCAGTGTTTCCCGAACACAGTCGCACGCTTCCACATGAATGGTTATTCCATCTGCGCCCAGCTCTATCAATTCTTCCACATACCGCTGCGGCTGATGCACCATCATATGTACATCAACAAACAGCTTTGTCCGTTTCTTCACGCAGGCAAGCACTGGCATTCCAAAGGATATTGACGGTACAAAAATACCATCCATTACATCAATATGGAGGTATTGAGCACCAGATTCATTAATTTCGTCAATCTGTTTCCCTAGTTCGCAAAAGTCTGCTGCTAATATAGAAGGAGCCAAATAATTCATATCAGTATTTCCTCTTTTCTTTCTCCCGCAATTCCTCATAAAAAGTAATATAATTATGATATCGGGTCTGGTTGATGCTGCCCTGTTCAAGAGCGTCCTTGACACCGCACACTGGCTCATGAATATGGGCACAAGTCAAAAATTTACACGCTGTTTCATATGGCTGAAATTCGGGATAAAAGGACTTCAATGTTTCTTTTTCTATGTCAAAAAGCGATAGAGAACTGAAACCGGGCGTATCCATAATATACGTATCATCTGAAATCGCAATTAGTTCCGAGTGTCTTGTCGTATGCTTTCCCCGTTCTATTTTTTCGCTGATGGCTCCTGTTTCCATCTGTTTTGTCTTTTGTATGCTGTTGACAATAGAAGATTTTCCCACACCACTCGGCCCTGCAAACGCAGTTGTTTTCTTGTTAAGCTTTTCCTTTAACTGTGCTAACCCTTCTTTGGACTTCGCACTGACAAACAATATTTGACAGCCACTCTTACTATAAATCGCCTTGACTGCCTCCTGTGCTCTACTGTCTGTAAGGTCTGTTTTATTAAAGCATAAAATGCAAGAAAGCCCCTGCTGCTGCATCATAATTAAAAAACGATCGAGAAGGTTGAAATTCGGCTCAGGTTTCGTCATTGCAAATATTAATAGCGCTTGGTCAATATTAGCCACAGCAGGACGCACTAAAGTGCTTTGGCGTGGAAGAATTTCAATAATATTCCCTTCGCAGTCTTTGGGGTCTGTCACCTCCATAACTACATTGTCCCCAACCAACGGCTTAATATTATCCTTGCGAAATATGCCTTTTGCCTTACATGCATACACGTTGCTTTTCCCTGTATGCACATAGTAAAAACCAGCAATTCCCTTTATTATCTTACCATGCATCTATCTCTCCTAAACATTTGTTTAATTCTTTGTAAATTGAACATTTTGGTGAACCTGCGCCACATCCTGCACAATCTGCGTTGTCTGGTTACCCTCAGCGTCTGTAACGGTTTCCTCTTTATTTACTACATATGCTATCGTAATTATACCATACGCAGATGAACTCGAAAAGCCAGTAACATTAATCGGTGCCGGAAAAGAAGTCACAGTAGCATACCAAATCTGCACACCATCCGCCGTTGTCAGAATCACTTCCGCATTCCCACCAATATAATTTGCCGGTGCTTGAATGGTTGTCGTACAATTATAAGTTGCCACTTCACTTCCAATGCTTATCTTTACATCTACCTTTGTTCCCTGTGTTACATTGCTGCCTTCCTCAAAACTTTGATAACAGATTTGACCTTCTGGATATTCATTGCTATAGGATTCGCTAACTTCTCCTATCTCAAGTCCTGCCGCTTCAAGGGTACTGACAGCAGCTTCCTTAGAATAGCCCAATACACGCGGCATCAGCACTTGACTGCCCTCTCCTCCTGTGCTGATAACAAGCGTTACCATGGAACCAACCGCGGCAAAGGAATCACCCTCCGGCGTCTGTGAAGCAATCAAACCTTTTGCATAGTCTTTGGAGGGAGCTTGTGTCTTTGTCACTTGGAACCCTTCTTTTGTCAAAGTTGCTGTTCCTTCCGCTTCAGACAGCCCTACTACAGAAGGGATATTAATTCCATCCGTTCCCGCGCTGACCGTCAGCACAATTGTTGTGTTTGGCGCAATCTTATCATTAGCAAATACTTCTGTTCCATCCTCTAATGCTGCCGCAATCACAAGATTCTTTTTATACTGCGCAGACGGAGCAGATACTTTCTTACACCCCAAACCAGCTGCATGAAATGTTTTCTGCACCTCACCCACTTCTAAACCAACAAATTCGGGAATCGGCACAGTCTGTGTGCTGTCTGTACTTTGTCCCGGCAATTGATTGGTCATGCCAATCTGCTCAAGCAGACCCGTTGCCTGACCAACGCAATATAACACGATACAGCCAATTATCACCGCCGCAATAATCGTTAACAATGTTCGAAACCCCTCTGCCTTAGGGTTATAGTCATACTCATCCTTTGCGTTTTTCCTGCTGCTTGGACTTGATTCATAGTCTAAATCTGTCATATTATGCTTATTTACACCACTTTGAATATAACCCATATCTTCATATTCATCATAATCCTTGCTTTTTTTCGCCTTTGTCTTATCCTGATTTTTGCTGCCTGCACTGTTTCTGTTGCCTGCCGTTTTTTTATCCGTGGTTTTTTTATCCGCAGATTTCCTATCCGCAGATTTTTTTCCCCCTGTCTTTTGACCCGAAACATTTTTCGTTGAAACGTTTTTGGGGGCATTGTTTTTACTTCCTTTACTTTTTACTGGTGTTTTGCTCCTTGTACCCTGTTTCGCAGTTTTCTTTTTCTCCTCTGGATAATCCTGTTCTGCATCTGTATAGGAATAGGATTTTGTATTTGTATTCTGCCGCTTTGAAACAGTATAATTTGGAATTGCAGCTAAATCCTCCTCATCTGCATAAGTTTCTCTGCGAGGCACTCTGTCCTCCCAAGTAGTATTTAAAATATCTGGTATTGGCGATACAGATTGTATTGGAATCGGCTGTAAAGGAGTTTCCTGCGGTATCACTCGTGTCTTTGCGGTATCATCCGAATAATCCACGTGCGCAATAATATCATCTGGATTCATTAGGGAGTGTTTTAGATCCTTTATCATTTCGCCCATACTTTGATAGCGTTTATCAGGACTTTTCTGCGTACATTTCATTACAATATTTTCAACACTAATAGGAATTTCTGGTACAAAATCCCGCGGTGTTGGCATAGGGGATTGAATATGCTTAATCGCAATTGCAACAGTAGTATCTCCGTTAAACGGCACACGTCCTGTCAGCATCTCAAACAATGTAATGCCTGTAGAATAAATATCGCTCTTTTCGTCCGAAAATCCACCTCTTGCCTGCTCTGGTGAAGTGTAATGCACAGACCCCATAACATTGGAGGTAATCGTATTGCTCGAAGCTGCCTTTGCAATACCGAAATCCGTGACTTTTACCTTGCCCTCTTTGGAAATCATAATATTCTGCGGCTTAATATCCCTGTGAATAATATGGTTGTTATGCGCCGCCTCGATTCCCATTGCCACTTGTATTGCAATGCTGATTGCCTCTTTTGTCGTCAGCCGGACTTTTTTCTCTATGTACTTCTTTAACGTAATACCTTCTACCAGTTCCATTACAATATAATGGATTCCGCCCTCCTCGCCGACATCATAGACATTTACGATATTTGGGTGCATCAACCCTGCTGCCGCCTGCGCCTCAACACGAAATTTCGACACAAAATTCCTGTTTTCGGAAAACTCTTGCTTTAATACCTTGACTGCCACAAGACGGTTGAGCTTCTGGTCTTTTGCTTTATATACGTCAGACATACCACCTGTACCGATTTTTTCCAGCACTTCATAGCGGCTGCCTATCAGCATTCCTAACTTAATCATTCCTGACCTCCAAACGGTTCTACAAGAACCACTGCTATATTATCACGTCCACCATTCTCATTGGCGGCTTCTATCAGTTTTTCACCAGCCTCGCTGATATCCGCACTGCTTTCAATAATCTGGTGTATCTCGTCATCTCTAAGCATATTTGTCAGGCCATCCGTGCAAAGCAGAAGTTTTTCCTTCTCCCCGATATGAACCTCAAAAAAATCTACCAATACATATTCTTTTACGCCGACTGCCCTTGTAATAATATTTTTGTCTGGATGCGTCCGCGCCGCCTCCCAATCCATTCCGCCAAGGTTTACCATCTCCGCCACAAGCGAGTGATCCTGCGTAATCTGCGTAATAAATTCATTGACAATATACATTCTGCTATCGCCAATATTGGCAACTGTCACAACATTTCCTGTACAGGTTGCCATTACAATTGTCGTACCCATGCCCCGAAGCTTGCCATCCTCTCTCGAACGCTGATAAATAAATGCGTTTGCCTCATCTATCGCTTTCTGCATAATATTCTCCGGATCATGTTCCTGTGCATAGCTGCAAACCACTTCCACCACCTTTTCCACCGTATGCTTTGACGCATAATCGCCCGCGTTATGTCCTCCCATACCATCAGCAACGATAAAAAGATTGGGCAAATTCCCAACAGGCTTATCGGAAGTATAAATATAATCTTCGTTGATTTCCCGTCTTTTTCCGACATCTGTTTTTGAAAATAACTTCACTGGTTCTCCTCCAATCCCTTTCGTATCTCTTTATTCGTAAAGAATATGCCTGCGCAGTTGTCCGCATGCGCCGTCAATATCCCTCCCCATTTCCCTTCTAATAGTAACATTAATATGTTTTTTTTCAAGTTTATTTTTGAAATTTAAGATTTCTCTTTTATCCGATTCTACAAAATTCCGCTCTTTTATTGGGTTTACGGGGATTAAATTGACATGAAACGGCTGCGCATAATCCGTGGAATACCGCGAAATCAGCCTGCAAAGGTTACGTGCGTCCTCCTCCGTATCGTTTACACCGCCTACAAGACTGTATTCAAACGTCACTCTGCGCCCCGTCTGCACAAAATAATATTGGCAGGCTTCCATTACACTATCCAATGGATACTGATTTGCAATCGGCATCAGTCTGCACCGTTTTTCCTGTGTCGCGCCGTGCAACGAAAGCGCAAGCGTTATTTGAAGTTTTTCGTCTGCAAGCCGCTTCATCTCTTCCACCAGTCCACAAGTCGAAACTGTAATATTTCTCTGACTGATATGCAGCCCTTCTTCACTATTTAAAAGATAAATAAAACGTATCAGATTCTCATAATTATCCAGCGGTTCGCCGGTTCCCATCACCACTACATTGGACACACGCTCGCCTGTACTCCTTGCAATTGCGTAAATCTGATCCAGCATCTCCGAAGGCAGCAGCCCCCGCTCCAAGCCATCAATGGTAGATGCACAGAAACGGCAGCCCATACGGCACCCCACCTGCGACGAAATACATACAGAATTACCATGATGATATTTCATCCATACACTTTCCACAAGATTTCCGTCCGAAAGCGCAAACAGAAATTTTTTCGTACCATCGATTTTTGAAGTCTGTACGCAAACTTCCTTAAGTGACGTATAGGAATAATGTTCCTCTAGTTTCTCTTTTAAGGTTTTTGGAATATTGGTCATTTCTGCATAATCCCGTGCCATTTTCTGATGCATCCACTCATAAAGCTGCTTTGCACGAAATGATTTTTCTCCAATCTGTTCCATCTGCGCTTTTAACTCTGTTAGGGAAAGCGATTTGATATCCAGTTTACCCGTTTTAAAATTTATTAATTCCAATTGTAATCGTTCCTTATATTCTATCATATATTTAATAATCTGAATGTCAATGATTTTTGGCTGTATTTATGCAACTGTTTTTGTAAAAATGCTGATAAAGAATCCATCTGCCATCTGTCTATCGGGAAAAAGCTGCAAATATCTTTGTTCTGTGATATCTGCCCGCACCTGTTGTGGGAGCGCATCTGCAAATGAAACTGGCATTAGCTTCAGTTCTTTCATTATCCATGCGGTATTTTCCTCATTTTCCTTCTGATTAATTGTACAAGTGCAAAACAGCAGCCTTCCGCCCTGCTTTAAATATCCTGCCGCCGTTCTTAATATACGCCGCTGCAGTTCCACAAGTTCCTCTATTGCATCTGGAGAAATTTTATATTTAATATCACGCTTTTTACCGATAACGCCAAGCCCTGAACAAGGTACATCTGCAATCACAATATCTGCTTTCCCCTCCAAATCTGCGCAAGGTTTCACGGCATCCCATGTTGTAACCGCAATTTTTTCTAAGCCGCAGCGTCTACAGTTTTCTTTCATTAAAAGCACTTTACTCCCTGCACTATCGCCAGCTCTAATTGTATAATCCGTAATTCCTTCGCTTTCGAGCAGATCCGCTAAAAGCATCGACTTTCCTCCTGGCGCTGCACAGATATCCACCGCAACAAGCGGCATCGCATTTTCTGTACAAAACCTCTGGAAAAAGTTCCCTGCCTGTAAAGCTTCCACTGCAAGCATCGAACTAACGTCCTGCACAACAAAAGCCCCGCTTTCATAGCCTGCAAGCTTTGTGATATCATCTGTTCTTGAGATTTGATATGCATACGGCAGATACGGAATCGACGTTATTTTGCCGCCATGCTCGTCAAGCATAGCTCTAAGGGCAGCAATATCATTTTCTATCGTTTCCTTTCTGCGAAACCGTATGGACACAGGCCTCTCTATTAAAAGGCTCCGCAAAAGCTGCTCTGTTTTCTCTGTGCCAAGCTGATTCGTCCACAGCTCTACAATCCATTCCGGCATAGAATACGCCACGGAAGCATTCGGATATTCAATGGCATCTTTATTCCTTGCAATTGTCCTAAGAACACCATTTACAAAACCCTTTAGTGAAGTAAAACCCTTCATCTGCGCCAGCTTTACCGCTTCATTGCACGCCGCTGCATCTGGCACACTGTCCATATATAAAAACTGGTATATGCTCATTCTCAAAATCATAAGAATTACCGGCTTTATTTTCTTCGTCGGAACTTTAGAAAAACAATTAATACAGTAATCCAATTCTATCATACGCTCCAGTGTTCCTTCAAACAGCCGTTTTATAAAAGACTTTTCCTGCTGTGACAGATAATTGTATTTGTTTAATACCTCCCGCACTGCAATATGCGAATGTACTCCCTGCCCGTCTTTTGTGACAGACAGCAGCATTTCCAATACCAACAGCCTGCTATTCACCTTTTGCATAATGCTCCCGCCCTTCTATCTCCAAAGTTTATCTTATACTCACGAACGATTAGATTTTCCCTTCTACACAGCGCGTATTACCCGCTTATGCAATATGGGCTGTGCAGAAATTGGAAAATCTTAACGGTCGTTAGTATTATGATCATCCGTTAATCGTCACTGCGCCGTCCAAATAGCATCACTAAACGCAGAAGCTGCAAAATCGCAGAAGCCGCCGCCGCAACATACGTAAATGCCGCCGCACGCAGTACCTTGGCGCTTTTTGCCCGTTCCTCCTGATTGACAATGCCATACTGCTCAATACAGACCAGCGCACGTTTCGACGCATCAAACTCCACTGGAAGTGTTACAATCTGAAACAATACTGCCAGCGCAAACACCCATATCCCAATCTTTATTAGCATGGGATTACTGCCAAGCAGCACACCTAACAAAATAATAGGAATCCCCAGCTTTGACCCAATATTTGCTGCCGGTACCAAAGCCGACCGCAGTTTCAGCGGACTATAATTCTCATGGTGCTGTACCACATGACCACATTCATGCGCTGCTACGCCAATTGCCGCTACAGAGGTAGAGCCATATACACTATCCGATAGCCTGACTACCTTTTTCGACGGGTCATAATGATCGGTTAAATTTCCATGAATATGCTCCACACGTACATCATAAATCCCCTTGTTCCTAAGAATTGCCTCTGCAGTCTGTGCCCCTGTCATACCAGACGTACTCCGCACATTTGCGTATTTGCTATATGTGGAATTTACCCGAAACGATGCCCACATGGATAATACTGCGCCTATTAACACTAAAAAATACGTAGGATCAAAAAAACCAATTCCCATATATGGCATAAAAATTTCCTCCTTTCGCTTTCTTGCAGGGACAGGCTACGCCTCCCCGAAACAACTGCCCTCTTTCCATTGGTTTCCCAGTAGAAAAGACTTTGTATCCATTCTTTTTTTACCCTCTAGCTGCAATTCCAAAATCCGCAGGATTCCTTTGCCGCACGATACATCAATACTGTCTTTTGCAATTCTTATAATTGTACCTGCTGGTCTTTCATTGCTGCGGTCTGATGTTACAACGTCGCAGTTCCACAGCTTCACGCTTTTTCCCTGATAAAAAGTATACGCACTTGGCCATGAATTTAATCCGCGCACAAGTCGCTCAATCGCCACCGCGTCTTTTGTCCAGTCAATTTTGCCAAGCGATTTCTTTATTATTTTGGTATGGGTAGAAAGGCTGTTGTCCTGCGGCTTCGGCACAATCTCTCCTGCCGCAAGCTTTGGCAGCGTATTGACAAGCAGTTGTGCGCCCGCTTCGGAAAGCTTGTCAAACAATGTTTCTGCGGTTTCTTTCTCTACAATTGGTACCACTGTCGTTGTTAGAATATCTCCGGTATCAATTCCCTCATCCATCTGCATAATCGTAACGCCTGTTTCTTTTTCTCCATTAATAATGCACCATTGAATCGGTGACGCGCCTCGATATTTCGGCAGAAGCGAGGCATGAAGATTAATGCTTCCAAGTTTTGGAAACTCTAATAGTTCTTTCGTTAATATCTGCCCAAATGCTGCCACCACATAGATATCCGCTTCGTATGCCTTTAATGCTGATACGGACTCTGGATCCCTGATTTTTACAGGCTGCAATACTGGGAGATGGTATTTTACTGCACATTCCTTCACCGGAGAAAACTGCATCTGTCCGCTTCTTCCCTTGGGCTTATCAGGCTGCGTTACAACCGCCGTGACTTCATGCCCTGCCGCAATCACAGCTTCTAATGCTCTCGCCGCATAATCAGGCGTTCCCATAAATACAATTTTCATTTCGTATCCCTCCCTGTGCGCTGTGGTTTTTTACTCGCCGTCATCTTCTTCCATTTCCATATCCATTAACTCGCCCTCGACCTTCTCCACATACAAATGGCCGTCAAGGTGCTCTAATTCGTGACAGATTGCCCTTGCAAGCAGCTCCTCACCTTCAATTTCAATCGGCTTTAAATCTTCGTCTTGCGCTGCAACCTTTACATAGTTTGGACGTGTAACAATACCTGTTTTTCCAGGCACGCTTAGACACGCCTCATTTCCGCTCTGTTCACCGCTGGTTTCCAAAATCCGTGGATTGATCAATAACAGCGGGTCATTTCCCTCGCCTGAAGCGTCAATCACCACAATGCGCTTTAATATTCCAACCTGCGGCGCCGCAAGCCCTACACCGTTTGCCTCGTACATGGTTTCAAACATATCGCCGATTAAATCCTTAATTCTTGGCGTAATTGCTGTTACTTCCTTTGAAATTTTATTTAATACTGGATCACCAATTTCCCTAATTGTTCTAATTGCCATTTTGATTGCCCTCCATTTTAGTAATACTCTTTTCGTTATCCTATTTATACTTGCGAATGCTTAAATTTACCCATAACACCGACTCACGAGCATAATTATCTTGAGTGATATGGTAAAGTTTATCGCTCGTGAGTATATATTCTATATTGTACGACAAAAAAGATTTGCCGTACTAATATGTATTAATTGGATTAAAGTCAAACTGTATACTGCATCGGCTCCACTGTGCCTGTTCGATAAACTGCTCCAAATTATCCTTAATATCAACAAGCACTTGATATTCCCGATGCTTAATATAAAACACATTGCGGTACACATCATTAATTTTTCCAACTGCTGCTGCGGAGGGGCCGATAATTGTTGGTCTATTTTCTGCAAATCTACTGACTGCCCTGTCTGACAATTCCTTTGCGTGTTCCTCGCCCTCTAGTTCGTCCTCCGAAAGAATCAGTACCGCCATCATATGCGCCGCCGGAGGATACATCATAAGATCACGATATGCGATTTCCTCCTCATAAAAGCCTTTGTAATCCTGATTGGCGGCATGAATAATCGTATAGTGCTCTGGCTGGTACGTCTGAATCACCACCTCGCCAGCAAGCGTGCTTCTGCCTGCCCTGCCCGCCGCCTGTGTCAAAAGCTGAAACGTTCGTTCTCCTGCTCTGTAATCGCCTGCGTGCAGGGACATATCTGCTGCCAGAATTCCCACAAGCGTTACTTTGGCAAAATCATGCCCTTTTACAATCATCTGCGTGCCGACAAGAATATCTGCCTCCTCATTGGCAAATTGAGATAAAATCTGTTCATAACTGTCTTTGCTCTTTGTGGTATCGGCATCCATGCGCAGTATCCGCGCTGTCGGAAATTCTTTGTGCAGCAGTTCTTCTATCTGTTGTGTGCCTGCCCGAAATCCTAAAATATACTTAGAACCACATTGTGGACAATTTGTAACGGGTGGTGTTTCGTAACCACAATAATGGCAGACTAACCTGCTCGCCCTGTTTTTTACTGTATGCTCTGAGAGTGATACATCACAATGCGGACATTTTACGACATAACCGCACGCTCTACATGATACAAAACCTGCATATCCTCTGCGGTTTAAAAACAGCATACTCTGCTCGCCCTTTTCCAGCCGCTCCTCCAACAGTGTATGAAGTCTTCTGCTAAATATCGAACGGTTGCCGCTGCGCAGTTCATCGCGCAAATCTTCTATATAAACCTGCGGAAGCTGCCCTCCTGCAAGACGTTCCTTTAATTCAAACAGTTTTATTTCGCCTTTCTGCGCGCGATAATAGGACT
The DNA here is from genome assembly GCA_009774395.1 of Lachnospiraceae bacterium. GTDB lineage: Bacteria > Bacillota > Clostridia > Lachnospirales > Lachnospiraceae > COE1. The sequence continues at coordinate 2,884 of VSNQ01000122.1, read as the reverse complement.
CTAATGACGGTGTCGCCGACCCCAGCAACAGGCTTGCGCCTTTTATGCGGCAAAGTTCTCCGGCGACTTCCCTTGCGTGGTATTTCGGCATACTCTCACTCTTGTAACTGCTTTCGTGCTCCTCATCAATAATCACCAGCCCCAGCCGCTGAAATGGCGTAAACAGCGCAGACCGCGGCCCGATAATAATATCCACTTCGCCTTTTGCCGCACGTTCAAACTGATCGGAACGTTCACCCGCAGAAAGCCTAGAATTCATCACAGAAACGCGCTCTCCAAAGCGCTGATAAAAGCGTACTAATGTTTGATATGTTAAAGCGATTTCTGGTATCAGCATAATCGTCTGTCTGCCCTCGCTAATTATCTGCTCAATCAGCTCCATATATACTTCTGTTTTGCCGCTCCCTGTAACACCGTGCAGCAAATATGTCTGGCGGATTCCCCTTCGAAATTCTGCCATAATCTGCGTTACAATTGCCCTTTGGTTGGAGGATAATTCTTTTTTACCGCCACGCTGCCATCCAGACTGTACTGCGTGGGGCAGAGGATTGCGGAATGCATTTTCCTCCTGTATTTCAATTAAATCTGCCTGTTGCAATGCACGCAGTGTCTGTGCTGTAATATTTAACTTCCCTGTTACCAGCGTCTGCGGCAAGATCGGCTGTGCAGCAAGCGCTTTCATTAATCTTGCCTTCGCTGTCTGATGCTTTTTCTCAAATGCAAGGCTTTTGTCAATTGCTGTCTGTGCGTCCACCTTGCTGTGTATGGATTTCTTTACTACAAGCTTGGATTTCTGCTTTACAGGAAGCACCGTTTTCAGCGCCGCAATCATTGTCGAGCCATAATTTTCTTTAATCCAGCCCGCAAGCCGGATTGCGTCCCCCTGTGCACTGACACCGCCTTTTACAATAGAAGCAATTTCTTTAAGCTTGCGTTCATCATACTCTGCCTTATCTGTTAATTCCATTACGTAGCCGCGAATCAGCTTATTTCCTCTGCCAAACGGAATCATAACCGCCATTCCAACCGCAAGCTGCCCGCAAAGCGCCTGCGGAATCCGGTATTGAAACGGACGGTCTACTTTTTCATGTGATATATCTACAATAATATTTGCAAATCTGCCTGTCATGGTTTTCTATTTCCCCTGATTTTGCTCATTTAGGACTTCCTGAATCAGCACTCTTTCATCCATTGGGTACTTTACGCCCTTAATCTCCTGATAGTCCTCATGACCCTTTCCTGCAAGCACAATAATATCGCCTTTCTGTCCATGTGCAATGGCATAACGGATTGCCTCCTTGCGGTCGCAAATTTCCACATAACGCCCATTGGTTTTCCCAATGCCCTCTTTAATATCCTCAATAATCGCCTGCGGTTCCTCAAAACGCGGGTTATCTGATGTAATTATCGTTAAATCCGCAAGCTTTCCGCTGACTTCCCCCATCTCATAGCGCCGCAGTTTTGAGCGGTTGCCGCCGCATCCAAACAGGCATACCAAACGATTAGGCTGATAAGCACGCAGCGTTGTCAGCAGGCTTTCTAATGCCATTGCATTATGCGCATAATCTATCATTAAAGTAAAATTATCCGAAACCTTAACAATTTCAATCCGCCCTTTAACCTTAACATCCTTCAACGCTTTTTGAATATCCTCTTTCTTTACGCCGAAATGCCTACAAATTGCAATGGCTGCCAATGCGTTGTATACGCTGAATTTCCCCGGAATATCCGTTTGTATTTCCATTTCCATAGCACCAGAAACATGAAATGATATCCCCAAGAATCCCGCACCTGTCAAAAGCCTAAGATTATCCGCACGCAAGTCTGCCTGTTCGCCAAAGCCAAATGTTTCGATTGCACAAGTATGCTCTCTGGTAACTTCTTCCCAATGCGTATCATCACAGTTGACAATCCCTACTTTGCACTGGCGGAACAGCATCGCCTTACAAGCCAAATATTCCTCAAAGGAGGCGTGCTCGCCTGCCGCAATATGATCTGGCTCCAAATTGGTAAAAATCCCATAGTCAAACACAAACCCTTGTGTCCTATGCATCTTAAAGCCCTGTGAGGAGGCTTCCATTACCACCACATCACAGCCTGCTTCCTTCATTTCCTTAAAATACCGCTGCAATACCAAAGGCTCCGGCGTTGTATTATCTGCTGGTATTACTTTCCCTCCTATAATTGCTTCAACGGTTCCAATCAGCCCTACTTGATGTCCTGCCTGTTCCAAAATATCTTTTACAAAGTATGCCGTTGTTGTCTTTCCCTTTGTGCCTGTTATCCCGATAATTTTCATGCTTTGCGCCGGATTCCCGTAAAAGTTTGCTGCAATAAACGCCATTGCATAGCGCGTATCTTCCACCTGAATCACAGTTATCTCTGATTCAGCCGGAAGTTCTACTTCTTTGCTGACTACTAGTACCCGCGCACCGTCTGCCGCTGCCTGTGCCGCCGCACTGTGCCCATCAAAATTCATACCGATTACACATATAAAAAGACAGTCTTTTGTAACATTTCTGGAGTCGTTTACCACCTCAGACACGCCCACATTGACACTGCCCTGTATACATTCATATGCTATTCCTTTCAGTAAATCGCTGCATTGAAACATATAATATCTCCTTTTTAATATGTTCTATATCTCTATCTCTATAATCTATGAATCATTGAAGAATGAAATACTTATAAAACACGATACATAAACACTATACAAAAGAATATCATATACCGATTTTTTTATCAAGAAAAATCCATTTAAAAAATCTGCTATTCTATAAAAAACACAGCAGGAACCCGCCAAAAAGCGGGTTCCTGCCATATATTTTCTTATGAGGGGGGAGATAGTGAGTGTTTCAACTATCTGTATATTACTATAAAATAT
>VSNQ01000121.1 GCA_009774395.1 Lachnospiraceae bacterium | reverse complement strand
ATGGTCTGACACCTCTAAGCTGCATGATACATTTCCCGCCGTCCATGACCGCAATCTCGTCCTGCGACATCAGTTCTATGCAACATTGTCAAGAGATGAGTTCAAATAAAAAAGAATTGTATAAAACAAAATACCATTAATGTAAACAGATCATTGATTATCAGCACATTAATTTTTAAATACGCGCTACTTTTAAGTTTTCAACATGTTTACATTTACTGTTTTTGTGGTATTATGATAGATAAAAGCATTACTAATCACTTTAAAAATATATTCAAACTAATTATACTGAACTCAGGAGGGACACATGGTATCTAAAATTGATGTACATAAAAAAGTATATGATTCAGAGCTTAATCAACTAAAAAATGAGTTCGAAGAAGTAGAGCAGCAATTAAAGGTAGAAAAAAGAAAGACTAAAAAGAAAGAATTAGAAGCACAGTATGAGGTTTTGAGGAATAAATATGACAGTTTAAATAAAAACTCTCGTCTTAAGGAATACAAAAGAAAAAGTGAAAGCCTAGGAAAAAGGCTATCTGCTGGAGCCTTCTTCAGCCAAAAAGGAAAAAACGCAAAAGAGATATTATTAACAAAAGAGCAGGCATGTATTTATTTTGTATTAATCAGACTTGCTGCTATGCATAATTCTTGGGTGTCAGTTTGGTGCAATGAAGGTCTGGATAGTTTTGACAGCCACATGATTGTAGATTTATATGAATATATACACGAAAATATATATTATGCGGCAGGAATTACAGCATGGGGGCAGAGTCCATATATTGACCAATGGCTTCAGGTATTGGATATTGAACTGGATTATTCAAATTCTAAAAGAATATGTATGATTGAAAATGCATTAGAAGAAATTCGTAAGGAAGGAATGGGCATAAATCATCAGATAAATTATGGATCGATAATATGTTGTAATGAAGAAGGCAATCAAGAATATGCAGTTCCACCTTTCGGACCAGTAGATAGTGCAGTTCCAAAAGATGTAGATCCATTTGCATATGATAAATTTGGAACAGAAGAACAATATTTATCTGGAATAGAAAATTTATTAAAAATTTATTTGAAGTCTGTAAAACAAAACTCAAAAAAAATACTTGAGTGGGCATTGGATTATGGAAAAATCAGTAAAGAAATAAATGAAGCAAATGAAGAAGATGCAAATATAGAAACTGATGAGTCACCTGATATGGAAACGCTCGATTTTGATACTGAATTTCCAGAGTATCGTCAGAGAAATAATAATTTAATTAAATATATAAAAAGTGAAACTCCGACAGTAATGAAAACTCTTGAAGAAAAAAAACTGACAGTACATGAAGCAATAGAATTGATAAATTATATTTAAAATATTGCGGACAAAATTTAAAGCTCTAATGTCCATAAAAATAAATAAAAAGCAAGTTATACTAAGGTTACAGCCGAAATAGCTGTGACCTTTTTTATTGAAAACAACAAGCACTGATTTTGTAATTATATATTGGAAAGGAGGTGAGCACAGGATGGTACAGACTGAGATTAAAGAATTTGATGCGGATGTAAAAAGAAAAATTGGACAACGTATTCAGGAAGCAAGAATTGCAAAAGGATTAACAGGAGTTGACGTCGCTGCATACTTAGACATACAAAAAAATCAGATGTCTCGCATTGAGAATGGACGGGCAAACTGTACAGTTCCCCAACTATTTATATTATCACAGCTTCTGGATTGTTCTGTGGATTACCTCTTATTTGGGAAGAATCAAGTAATGGCTATTTCGACGAAACAGGAGGCGGCAATAAAAGCACTTTTAGCCGCATTCTCGAAAAATCATCTTTAAAGGACTACTATGTGAAAAAAATAGTCTCGAAAAATGGAACATAAAATTGAATTTGGCATTATCATATAACTGTTCTAAAAAATTGCACTGAAAACACTTATTATTAGAAGAGAAGATGGTGACTCTTTCTTTTCTACAACAAGAAAAGGAGATTTATATGAATAAAATTATTAATTTTACTCCAGCACAAAGTGAATACAGAGGAATAGGATTTATTAATTCCCACAAATCTGAAAACAAGATTATGATTATAGCAGACGAAATGATAAGCAAGACAAAAAGTGAAAAACTGAAGCTTTTGGAAATAATTGTGGATCGGAGCAACAGAATTGACCTTGACAGAACAAAAATTAGACGCTTGCAAATATGGATGAAAAAAGATTATATCAATGCAATTGTAGTCCGCAATATTTTTGAACTCTCAACTGATATAAATAATTTGCTACAGTTCATGAAGCAGGCGGAACAACTCAATGTAGCCATCTATTCTATGGAAACGGGACTAAATCCTGCTTATATCCCTTACTATAAGAGATAGCATTTGTGTTTTTGCAGAAAATTACTTGGAAAGCTAATTTACGCTTCTAACAGACAAAAGCTCTTCATATGAAAGTTTTTTCCACAAGAAGGGTTTTTCTATACAACATTGTCAAGTGATGAATTTAATAATTGACAAATATAGACTTTACCGTTACAATAAAATGATTTGATATAGAAATATCAAATGGAGGCATGGGCGGAAAGGAAAAATGTAAATGATTAAAATTGTTGATGAAGCGGAATGCAGAAAATATCGTTCAGACTGTTCAATTACGCTGAAAAAAGTGTGCTCCAGACTCAAAGAAAAAGGGATAAGCGCCCAATTTACTCTTGTAGGTAGCGGTGCAAGAAACATGGTCACAAGAAATGGAAATGGTCCGTTTGACCTTGACTATAATCTTGAAATTATCAAAGCACCAGATGAATATTGGAATGATTTGCGCCATTTGAAAAATACTGTACGCATTTTGCTTGATGAGGCAACCGGATTGCAATGCTTTTCTGAATCGAATGACTCAACTTCCTGTTTGACATCCATATTATACTTTAAAGATGAACCGACAATTGAGTTCAGATTCGATGTTGCAATTGTTGCCAAAAATTCTGATGGAACACTATGCAGACTTATCCATAACAAAAATGCTTGGGGATATGGGAAAGATCAATATGTTTGGAATGAAGTCCCCTATTCCCGCAATGTGGCGATTAAAGCAAAACAAATTAAAGCAGCTGGACTGTGGCTTGATGTAAGAAACCAATATGTCAGCTTGAAAGAAATGTATCTATCTCGTAGGTGGGACAAAGACCATCCGTCATTTGTTGTTTATATTGAGGCTGTTAATAATGTCTACAGTAACCATTTTTCATGAGTGTAGGAGGATCAATATAATAATAAAACACATTTATGATTTTGGTGATCGTGATTTTATATTCTCCATGCCTGATGATATGTCAATGTATACAAATGGGCGTAGATAATACGAGTGGTGACAACATGGCAAAGGCTGTAGAAAATCATGTTTTTCTATTTTTATGCCATTTCGAGCAGTTTCGACAAAACTACTAACATAATTAAAGAATTTGAAATTTCTCACAAAAGAACGAGTGAATCACTTGAAAATCCTATCATTCTTTAGACAAATAATAAGTTTATTGGTTATTTTTACCTAAACTGCTCGAAGTGGATTTTATAGGTATTATGTGAGTCTATGCAGCATTGTCAAGTGATGAGTTTAATTTTGCGCACAAAAAAAGCAGGGACTCTCTTAAATCTCTGCTCTCTTAGCTATTTTCTAGATTATACAATAGCATCTCAATTCTCTATTTTGTATGCTTATGCCAACTCCTTCTTGAAAGATATTCCACTGTTTATCTTGATAGCTGTTTTATTGCACAAAATGTTTATCTTCTTGAAGCACTACAGGTAAAATAAATAATCTGATACTTTTCCGCAAGTTTTTCTATAAAATCCTTACCTGCATTAACTTTTTTGTCATCCAAGTTAGTAAATGGATCATCCATTATGAGCAGCGGTTCTTCTTCCTGATACATAGCATCAACAAGCGCTATCCTAAGACAAATTCCTATAAGATCTCTATACCCAGAACTGAGAGTATCCGTATCTCGTTGTTTGCCCAATTCATCTACAGTAACAGTTGTATTTGCATCAATATGAAAGTGAACAGCTTCATCGCCAGAAAGCATCTCATAATATTGTCTAAATCCCTGAAATATTGGATCGGCATATTTTGCGGTCATAACTTCCTTTGCCAGCTCTAATTTTTTCTTTGCTATACTAACATATTCATACTTTTTCTTCTCCGTAGATTGTAAGGATTTTAATTCTTTTAACTTTGCACAGTTTTCCTCCCACTCATCATACTCTTCCTGAAGATTTTCAAGCGTCTTATTATAATTGCCTATGTTATTATGAACCTTTTCTCTCTCGTCCGTAAGCTGCTGAATTATCTGATTCAGATTTTCAAGCGTTGGAAGCGATTCATCTATCTTGATTTCATTCAATGCAGAAATTGTATTTGCTGTTTCAAATTGTTCAAGTTCTTCCCCCACATCTTCTAAGGCTTTCATAGAATTTTGGTAATTAACAACAGAATCCCGGATATTACTGAGTTGTAAAGAAATATTATCGGATACTTCATAACTATATTCATTCAAAAATGAAGTCATCCTCTCTCTAAGCGTTTCATATTCTTTTTCTGCCTTTTCTAAATTTTTCTGTTTCTCCCTTAATATGTTGTACTTTTCTATTTTATCTTTGAGTATATATAAATCTTCAACAAATCTTGAATCAGTGGACACAATTCCATATTTACTGAGAAAAGTCATAAGAGCTTGTCGTAAGTTCTCTATATCCATTGCTTTTGTACGATCCAAAGATCTTTGATATTTTTTCTTTAAGGAAGAATACTCAACAGATTCCTCAGTAATCTCTTGTAGAACAACAGACACGGTATCCTCATTAAAATTTTTACCATGTGCTATAAGATAATCCTCTACCTCTTCGTCTGTTTTGGTAATAAATTCTTCATCTTCATCAATGGTTCGCCTCAAATTTTCAAACTCTGGAGAAATGCCTGACTGTGTAGGCTCCACCTTTTTGTTTCCTAATATACCTACAGCAGCAAGCCCAACACCCACAACCACCATTATTATACCCGCTATAGGAGAGGTTGCGACAGTAACAAGCAAACCTGCCACAACAAGAATTATCCCAATAATCAAAAGAATAGATATTTTTTTTGATTGCTGTGGTCTTTGTGATTCCATAGATGCCTTCAATGCCATAAGTGCTGCCTGTTTCGATGGCAAGGTTGCCTTCTTTGTATTTCTATTATTCCATTTTCCAACAACTGAAGTTACACTTTCCAATTCATTTACAAAATACGGTTCCAACTCATCAAGCCTTTCCTTTTCAGCAGAGCTTATTTGCTCAGAAGTATACTTTTGACTTAAATCACTAAAATTTTTAGCTTTACTAAACATTTCTTCAAAATCTGCATCTAAGGGTGTACCCTGAGCAAAAGTATTTGTTAATGAAACAAGATTGTCCCTCTCTCCTTGTGTAACATGATACATTGCCACCCTATCATAAGTTCTTTCCATATCATTACATTCGGATATTTTCTTTTTCACATCCTCCAAAGCAGGAATGTTTCCAGGGAACTTTTGCCTATAAGTTTCTTTATCTTCCATTTTTCTATCAACAGCATTTTTCAGTCTTTCCCATTCAGACTTCTTTGCCATCATAGATTGCTGGTAAGAAACTTTTTTCTGTGTTTCTCCAACTTCCTTCATCTGTTCTTTAAGACACTCATAAGTAACTTCCTCGTCATGAAGCTTCTCTTGATATCGCTTAATACTGTCGGAAATTTCCTCTCCTCCTTTTACAATTCTTTCATACTTAGCAATATCTTCACCCCTTTTTGATATAGAACCAGTAGCACGATTCGGATTCAGCTTACTTATAATCTCTGCGAGTTTTGCAGTTGCTGCTTCAAAATTATTCAAGTCATTTGAATTATCCGCAAGCTGTCCTATCTTTGCGTTGATGTCATCTGTTGATGAAGTTTCACATTGGTTTTGTTCGATAAAAACTGTCCTTATAAAAGACTCTCTGTTTATCTTAAAGATCTCTTCACCAATTCTATTGGTATATTCTTTAGAAGGAAGATTCGTCGTTACATCTCGAAGTTCAAATTCGTCATTTGCTTCTTTATCCTTAAATACTCTTGAAATCAAATACTTTTTTCCTTGAATTTCAAACACAAGTTGTCCGCCAAAAACACCGCCCTGCCACGGCTTATATCTCTTACGCTCATTTTCTTCAATACTTCTCTTCCGCTCTCCTTCAAGTCCATAAAACATAGCCCGAATAAAAGCTACAAAGGTACTTTTTCCCCAACCATTTTCTTCACAAATAATATTGGCTCCATCTGAAAAATCCATAGAATAATCATGAATTTTCCCGAAATTTTCTATATGACAAGATAAAATTTTCAAAACTATTGCACCTCCTCTCCTGCAATTGCCTGTAACCCATAACGAATTATAATCTTTTTATCTTCTTCAGAAATAGACTCATCTTCCATTACTTGGCGTACATACTCCCCTTTCAGAGACGCATCCAACATATAATCGCTGACATCTATCTTGAGTCGAGTTTCATCATATACTTTCACATAGTAAAAACGCTGTCTAAATCGAGATTGAAAATATACAATATCTTTTTCACACTCAACATCAAGTAAACCTTTTAATACAATTTTAACCAATCCCTCATCGTCACATCCTGCATTTTGCAAGTCCAATGTTGCTTTTGATACCATCTCAGCAGTTGTCTGGCAACCCGTTACATCAACATTAACTGTATATAGCTTTCTCTGCGCAAATTGGACAAATTCATGCGTATACTCTCCTGTATCTTCATTTATATTAAGCACTACGAATCCATGTTCTCCACACTCATCAAAGCCTCTTCCTTCAAGACATCCTGCATAGCAGTATGTTCCTCTTGCATCAAGCTTCTCCATTTTATGCATATGAATATGACCTAATGCAAGATAATCTATCCCCTTGTTCCTTAGTGCTTTCAGATTAATGATTTCTGCCCTATCTTTTACGGCACTTTTTGACTCTTGTCCATGAAGCATCACTATATTAAACTTTTTAGAATCCAATACAAGCGATATGTAAGCTGATTCTGCATTCTCGCCTGATAATTCCAATCCCGAAATAGCAACTTTTCCTTCGGCTTCATCATAAGTAGTCCACTTGGAATCAAACATTTTCAAATTCTCCGGAACATCTTCCAATCCCGAAAGGAAATTATCATTATCATGGTTTCCTCTCAAATAATAGAAAGTTATCTTTGGATGTCCGACAATATTATGTAGGACTACATTTCTAGTGGTTGCAGAAATATTCTTTACATCAAACATATCACCAGCAATCAAAATAGCTGATATCCTATTTTGAGCAGCATACATAATCATTCGCTCAAAAGTGTGCAATATTTCTCCTTTTCTCTCTTTTGCACTCTCCTTATCTAAATTAGAATCCATTTTAGAATCCAAATGTAAATCTGCGCAATGTATTAATTTCATCAATATCCACCCTCTTAATAATATAATTTGCGAATATCACTCTTTAACTATAATGTCAGATTATAGTTGCAATACAAGTATTCTAGTTTTGTCAATCTCTACAACAAACATTTCCAATTTATGGCATTGTTCAGCAACAAAATTATAACACAATTTTTCACACATTGCCATATAATGTGCTAATTGCCTGATTTTTTCTTGCAAAAAAGCAGGGACTCTCTCGAATCTCTGCTCTCACGATTGTCATTTTCAGTTACATAGTGCAATATTTCCCTATTTTACAATTCCCCAACAAAATTATATACAATCCGCACTTCCTGTGTCTTTATCCCATCAACTTTCATAGGCTCTCCAATCAGTATGCGGTTAATCAATCGATTTAACACTATTTCGTCAAGCTCCGTAATGGCAGCATAACGCCTAATTTCCCCTATAAACATTTGCACATCACCCTCTGAATGTTCCTCCTCACTGATAAGCGCCGCTATCTCCTGCATACGGTTCTGGTTGCTTTCCTGCTCCTTTTCCATTGCGTCCGTCAGCTTCAGAAAACGCTTTTCCGTAAGTATGCCCTTTGCCTTATCCGCATACAGGCTGATAAAAGTATCATCTATCTCCTGATTACGCTGTGCAAGGCTCTCATACTCTTTTTTCAGACTGTCCGTATCTGCAAGGTACTGTTTTTCCATTTTCATACTCAACCTGCTATAAAACGCCTCTTTGTCTTTTAATGCCATAGCAGCAACTTCCTGTATGTCCGAAAGAACAAGGTTGTATAAGTCCCTTGCTTCGATTTTGTGGCTTGTACAGGCATTCTTACCCAAACGGTTATAAGTCTGACAGATATAATATGCCTTGTCTATCGGCTCACGTTCTTTCCCCGTCCGACGGTCTTTGTCCGTCCTCCCAACTTTTTCATAACGCACCTGCATGGACTTTCCACAGGTGGCACAATAGACAATGCCATGAAAAATATTGTAATATGGACAGTTATTCCCCTTCATGATTGGCGGTCTACGGTCTATAAGCTGCTGTACCTTTTCCCATTCCGCTTTAGGGATAATAGCTTCGTGGCAGTCCTCTATGACTTCCCTCTGCTCCCTCGGAATGATGTTGTAAGTGTTGGAACGTATCCCCTTCTGGTGTGTCTTGCAGACAACGTGTGCGCCCTTGTAAAATGGATTTCTCAAAATAGATGATATGCGTGAACCGCTCCATGCATAATAATTCACGTCACAGTCCGTTCCCGTCTGCATTCTTGTAATCGGTATCCGTTCTTCCATCAAAACCTTGCATATTTTCATGTTCCCAAACCCGTCAAGTGCAAGGTCAAATATCCGTCTGATAACCGGCGCAGTTTCCGGATCAATAATAAGATGCCCATTATCATCAGGATCACGCATCAGTCCCAAAGGTGGCTGTCCTCCGCAGAACTTCCCCTGCCTTGAGCGTGTCATGCGCCCTGCAAGCACTTTCTTTGAAATATCCCTGCTGTACATATCATTCAGGATATTCTTAAACGGCGCTATGTCCATTTCCTGCTTGTTCAGGCTGTCGTAATTGTCCGTAATAGCTATGTAGCGTACATTGTGTTTTGGGAAAAATACTTCCATATAGCTGCCGGACTCAATGTAATTACGTCCAAGCCTTGAAAGGTCTTTGGTAATCACACAGCCTATCTTTCCTGCTTCTATATCACTTATCATACGCTGGAATGCCGGACGGTTGAAGTTCCGCCCTGTGAAACCGTCGTCCACATAAAACTCACAGTTGAACATACCATTCTTTTCTGCATAGTCTTTAAGCAGCAGCTTTTGATTGCTGATACTCATGCTCTCATTGTCTTTGCCATCTTCAAGAGATAATCTGCAATAAAGGGCAGTAATCATTGGACTGGTAATCTTAGAATTGTTATTCCTGTTCATAGGTTCTCTCCTTTATGAACAGGGACACGATATAATTATATTACCATGTCCCCGCCCCAATTTCAACATATTTTTCCTAAATCTGCCTTAAACCGCCTGCCTGTCCTTTTTTCGAGAATGCGGAGCATTTTTTGAAATATGTTCCTCCGTCTTTTTCTCTATAAGCTGTTCAAAAGCTTGCTGCATGGTCTGTGTGCCGCCAAATTCCCTCGTCACCACAAACCTTGTCTGCCCCTTTATTTCCTTTTTAACTTCTCTGTCTGCAATCATAAAATAAACCCTGTCCTTTCTGCGGTCATTTCCCCGCCTGTCATATTTCAATCCTCTTTTTCTCTCTGTACAGAAAGATAAATCTGTATAAAAACAGCATTGAAGATAACCATTCCCCAATGCCAAACATCACACTGTATCCTTAACACCCGTCAGTACCTTTTTAGCCGTATCCCTGTTGCCCTGCCCCAGTTCAGAACGGTAATTCTTACCGCCGAAAAATACAGGCATACAGCGTTCCATGATGCGGTCATAAATCCTTGCGTGTTCCACGTCCTGCGGATTTTTCAGCGCATCAAGCTGAATGTTCGTTGTGATGATGAACGGCTTGCCGGACTTGTACCGTTCATCAATGACCGTATAAATTGTTTCAACCGTATACTGGCTTTCCCTCTCAATCCCCATATCGTCAATCACAAGCAGCGTGTAGCGGTTCAGGCTTGCAAGGTACTCATTCCGCTCCGAACTGTAAAGACCGCCGAGCGCATTTAATATTTTTGGAAAACTCGTCATTAACACAGGTATTTTTTGTTCTAACAGTGCATTAGCAATACACCCTGCAAGAAATGTCTTGCCTGTCCCAACATTTCCCCAAAACAAAAGTCCCTGCCCTGTCTGCACCATTTCAGAAAAATGTTCCACATACCGCTTTGCGTATACGGCGTTTTCCTGTGACGCATCACAGTGGTCAAAGGTATAGTTATAAAATGTCCTGTCCTGCAATCCCGCACTTTTCATCTTCTGTATATTCAGAAGTTCTTCCTCTACCCTGTATTCCTCACGTTCTTTTTCTAGTTTCTCCGCCGCACATCTGCAAAGACAGCCGACAATGCGTTCCTCTCCCAAGAATGATATTTTTTTCTGCTTTTTTGTGTGGCACTGTCCGCACATCAATAATCCAGTATCATCGTCTGTATAATCATCAGCCGCCTTAATTTCCTCATTTGTGGTTTTTTCCAGTTTCTTCAGGACTTCATCAACAACCGCTCCAATCATAAACTGTCACCCTCCTTAAAACTGCCGTTATAAGAATACCTGTTCCTATTTGCCTGTTCTTTCTTCATATCCTCTTTTTTCCAGCACTCCATAATGGCTAAATGGTTTTTATATGTTTTTCCGCTGTAAGCCATATATTCCGACAGATGCTCTATCATGGACTGGCAATCTTCCGGGAAGTCGGCTTTCAGCGTTTCCAGTTCTTTATCCGTAAGGCTGACATTTTCATATCTGCCGTAAAGATTTATCTCCTGCCTTGTGGGTGCGTGTGTGTCCTTTTCTCTCACACTCTCTCTTATATAATCTCTATTCTCTATACTCTTATCTCTATACTCTGGTGGACAAATGTCCAAGACAGTGCGGACATTCTGCGGACAAAAGTCCGCCTTTTGTCCCTCTGCATCAGATAAACCAATCTGCAAAGGAATAGATTTTTCCCTTTCTTTCCTAAGCCTTGACAGCTTTTTGCGCTCCCCTTCCGTTGAAGATTTCCCTACCAGCGTTTCAATCTGGCTCATGTAAATCGTGCCTGTTTCGGTAGTTTCCGCAAGCCCAAGTTCCAAGAAAATTTTTACTGCCCTCTCAACGGTGCCGACCTCATGCCTTGTCAGTGTGGCGATCATCTCCGTTGTCAGCGACAAATGCTCGTTTACTTTCAAAAATCCGTTAAACTGCAACGATTTCAGGTACATCTTCATCAGGATATTGCTGTATAATACCCCGTCTTTCAGACTTTCGAGTAAAATAATGGTATCCTGCTCGAAAAAGTCCTCCTTCAGCTTCAAAAAATAATACTTCCTGTTTTCTGCCATAAAATCCTCCTAATTTCTGCAAATAAAAAACAGGGCAGCTATAAAGCCTGCAAAGGGTATAGTCCTCCCCTTGTAGGTTTATAATTGCCCTGACGCTGTGTGAACGCAGCGCTTAACGCTGCGTAAATCTGCCGTTTATAAAGACTGTTCCTCTTTTCCGGCTTGTTTTACGTTTGTTCCGTAATGTTGTGATTTATAATCATCAACACATTTTTTGTTGGCACTAAGCTGTGCCTTGAGGGATATTCTCGCTGTTGTTTTTACCTGTTTGAGATTTTCTTGTTTCCGATTCGGCTCTTGTAAGGATTTTGTTAATTTCTCCATAATTTCCTTTGCGGATTTCAGGAATTTTCCTCTCAGTGTTTCCAAACGCCGTACTGCATAACTCCGCATTTTTTCATTATCGGTGCGTTCCGGTGCGGACAGCCATCTTGAATAATCATCAAGAATTTTTATGTCCTCTTTCTGTGTTTCCTGCCGGACGGTATCAGTAACGACTTCACAGGCTCTTTCATATGCCTGCCCTGCCACCTCATCGACCAGCGTTTCCATGTCTGCAAGTTTCATCGTGATATCTTCAAGCGCAGAATGTTTTTCCATGATTGCGGCATTTTTCTCCGCAATCAGCTTATCCTGTTTTTCAATTACTTTTTCCCTTTGGGAAACAGCCGTTTCTGCCTTCTGGAATTTTTTCTCCTGTTCTTCTATAGCCCAAGAAGTTTCGGTAAGGATTTCCCTCTGCACAGAGATTGTTTCTTTCTGTTTTTCAATGATAAAATCCTGTTTCTCCAAATATCCCCTGCCGCCATATGTCGGTTCAGTCTGCAAGTGGAGATTATACTTTGCACAGATACGAAAAAGCATTTTCCGGCACTCCGCATCAAAGGTCTGTTTGCGGTTGTTGTTCCTGCCTTTCTTCTTGTCGGGATCAGGTAATAGTATGCCTAATTCTTCAAGTGCTTTTTCCTGTTGGGGACACAACTCTCCGTATTTATTTTTACAGTCAAAAACGTGCCTTTCATGGATATGTGGAGTACCCTCATCAAGATGTAATGCCCAATCCAATATGTGTACATGAGAACCGAATTTTTCTTCCATCTCTGAAAAAAATTCGGCTGCAATCCTGGCTAACATTTCTCCCGATACAGACTCATCAATCGTGCCTATCTGATAAATGCTTTCCTCTGGACAGGTCTTGTTATTTGTCAGTAAATCATTTACTGTCCTGTTACGTTCTGTGTGTCTTGTTTTTTCATTCCGTTCATTCTGTGCCTGTATGTGGTCTGCATAATGTTCAAAATAATAAATCTGCTCAATCTTTTCAAAAGAGTAATCATTTTCTTTATCATGATCCCTTATTTTTGCAGAGGAAAATCCGGTGTAACAATCCCAATAGATATTCCGCTCTGCACGTTCCACATCTATATGCCCGCTGTTCTCAATATCAAACCTGCGGTCATTGTGCTTTGGATTGTAAGTGCCATTTTTTCCGGCTCTGCCGTTATGCCTTGTCAGTTTCATTCAATCGCCATTTTCCTCCCTTCTTTCGATTTTCTCTCCAACGGAAAATGCCAGTCCTCCTGCACGCAGGGGACAAGGCATTTCCTTTCATTTTCTCCCAAGCTTCGCTTATGGGAGAAAGGCAGCTTTGCTGCCAGTCCTGCCGATTTCAGCGTCAGGCAATACCCAGTATGAAGTGACGCAAGCATCACTTCTCTGGGCAATGGCTGCCGCCCTTGACCTGCACAGAGATATTGCATTCCCTGTACCCTTGCACAAAGGGCTGTGCCCTCTGTACTCCCCTCCGCATCAGCTTTCGCTCATGCGGTTTTTGCCAAATTCTCCACTGGGAATTTGAACCAAAGATAAGCCGACACTCGATACAACTTTTTATAAGAGTTTCGACTGTCGGCTTCTATATCTGTCCTCACAAACAGATTTATTTATCCGCAAATGTTACTTTCATTCCCAAAGACAAAACAGGACACTCACATATCTGAAAATGCCCTGTTTTTCATTCGGTTACATTATGGTGTGTAGCCTTCTTCTCCGATAAGAAATTTGTCCCGTTCCTCCATCACTTCCGTTGCCATCAGTACGCCCAAACTGTATCCTCTGATAAACCTGTTTTGTGCGTCACAGTTATGTTCATTTTCCATCGCATCCAGCAACTGTATTAAAAGTTTTCTCTGTTCATCATTGAGCTTTTCTTCCAATTTTTTATGAAATGCACATACCTGCTCACAATACTTTTGATGCGCTGGCGAACGTTTCTCTGTTACTGCATTTACAAGGAGCTGCTCATCGGAGAATGCATCTAAAATCTTTCCCACCTTGTTATCCGTCCTTTCCTGTCCCTGTATATGGCAGCTAACCTTCTTCGTTGCCCAACACAAGACCGTCACGCCCTGCAAAGACTTCCATAATCACCAGTGCGCCCAAACGAAAACCATTGATAAAACTCTGTTGTGAATCACTTTGGTTGGCTTCTGCTTGGGAGTCTCCCAGTTTTTCAAGCAGCTCTTTTTCCGATTCATTGAGAGTTGCGGAAAGTTCTTCTTCCAGCCTGCACACCCGTTTCATTGCATTTTTAAGTTCTGAATTGTGTTCCATCGTTTCCATACCCATGCGGAGGTTGCCTTCTGCTATGGCTGTCAAAATTGTCTGCATCATTGTACTTTTCTCCTTTTTCCTAATTTCTTGCAAGATTAGACCGCATAGTGTATACTATTTATGCGGTCTGTCATTAGGCGGGCTCACTCTGAAACGGCGTTCATTCTTCGCGGTTTGGCGCCGTTTCTTTGTTACCTTTTCAGGCTCTCATGCACCATGTCGATCCCTTTCCGGACAACATCTGAACGTGACATTTTTAGTTCCTGCGTGCACTCGTCAAGTTTCTTCACTGTTTCCTTGCTTACCCGTACAAATATCCTGTCCGTCATGGAATCGTCAGAGGGTGGTCTCCCTGCCTTCTTCTGCGCCATTGTTTCACCTCTCTTTCTTGTGCGCACATTAATTATATTACCGTACGCACAAAAAGTCAATACATTTTACGACGAAACACAATCCCTAGACTACCTTCTTGTGCATACCAGCCTTTTCTCAATTCTGTACTTGTCTTTTACCTGAATCCGTGAACCCCGCCTCGCATTTCCAATCCCGAAGCCAGTACTTATGCTGCTTTGTTGGGCATTT
>VSNQ01000120.1 GCA_009774395.1 Lachnospiraceae bacterium | reverse complement strand
GCATTAACTTAATAATTGGAGTACAATAATTTTAGTAAATCGTTTTACTAAATTTTTTACGCAGCTACATAAACTGAAAGGAGCTTTTATGAAAAATATTAAAATTGCAATAAAAATCAGCATTTTTTCTATTAGTATACTAATTGTTGGATTGTTCGGACTATGGTTAGCCGCAAATCAGCAAATGTCAAAAATGATGAAAGCCTCCATTGTACAGCAGCTTGTACATTCTGTTGAAACCCAAGCGGAAATTGTACGCGCTTATGTAGATACAGCGGAAATGTATTTAATCGGATATGCACAGGCTCCGATAATGACAGAAACGCTAAAATCCCCCCAAAATACGCAGACTGCAGCTAAATTGCAGGAATATACAGATACTTACGCTGCCATAAGGAACGACTTAGAAAATATCTATGTAGCGGATTACGGCTCCACTGTTATAGCATCCCATGTCCAGGGCGTTATCGGCGCTACTCTACGAGAAGGCACAGCGTTGAAACAACTTCAAGACGCAATTGGGCAGGGAATGTATAATACTGGTATAATGACATCCAAAGCTACTGGTAATCAGGTTATTTCTATGTATTATCCTGTAAATGACAACAACGGACACCTATTAGGATATGTAGGCGCAGCAATCTACGCCCAAAGTCTGCGGGACACTTTAAATGAACTTTCAGAGAAAGGAAACGGTAGTAATTACCTATTACTGGATTCCGCATCTGGAACCTATATTTTCTGCGCGGATGATAATTTAATCGGAACAACAATTGAAAATAAAGATATACTTGAGATGATTGCTCAGATAAAAGACCCCACAAACAAGACAGAATATTTTGAATTTACAGACAATGGAAAGCGCATAATATCTGCACCTTATTATATTAAGGAACGGGATTGGGTTTTTGTTGAATTAACCGATCGCGATATAGCATTTGCTTCCCACGATGCAATTACCAGCACAATAGGCGTGTTATGCCTTGTTGTCCTTATTGTCGTTTCACTGGGTGTCTGGTGTTGTATTTCTGTACTGGCGCATTCGATAAGCAAAGAAGCTGGTATTATCCAAGACCTCGGTACCCTGAATTTCGAGGGTCGTAAAAAACTGGAAGTTTATTGCGACAGAAAGGACGAGGTGGGCATGATAGCAGAAGCCACAAATGTTCTGGTAAACGCAATCTATCATGTTATTCAGGAGTTAAAGGAAAAAAGCGCAGCATTGCAAAAGACAGCAGCCGATATGAGCGGAAATTCCGCAGTTACTTCCGAAACCATTCATACTGCCAAATCAGCGATACAAGACATTGCCGCAGGCGCTGGAAGCCAAGCGACAGAAACAGAAAACGCCTCTAATAGCGTACTTCATATCGGAAGACAAATCGAGGATACAAAAGTAAAATCCTCAAGCCTATATGAAGTTGCCGAAGAAATCAGCCGATCCAGCACAGAAGCGCTTGAAACACTTCAAGTACTGGTAAATATTAATGAACAAACCAAAACCGCTGTAGAACAAATTAACAGACAAACCCTTACTACAAACGAATCTGTTCTGAAAATCCGAGATGCAGCGCAACTGATTACATCAATTGCCGAGGAAACGAATCTGCTTTCGTTAAATGCCTCTATTGAAGCTGCAAGAGCCGGCGAATTTGGAAGCGGATTTGCAGTTGTCGCTGGTCAAATCAAAAAGCTTGCAGAACAGTCAAATGATTCGGCACAATACATTGACGAAATTATCGGAATGCTTTTGACAGAATCCACTGCTGCAGTACAGGTAATGGACGAAGTAAAAAATATTATGAAGGTACAGAACGATCATTTATATGATACAAAAAATTGTTTTGAAAAAGTTAGTCATTGTGTTGATGTTACACAGAAGGAAATTGCAGATATCAACGACAGCATTTCCTATATGGATACTGCAAGAACGGATGTGGTAGACGTCGTCCAAAATCTAACAGCAATCGCAGAAGAAAATGCTGCTGGCACACAGGAGGCACTCGCATTAATGGAAACCATTGATGGCATGATAAAAAATGTCGCAGACGTGTCAGAGCAGCTATCCCAACTAGCCAATGCAATAGAAGAAGATATCTGCATTTTTAAGATATAAGATAAATTTATTCAAGGAGCGGCTTCCTATGGCTACACTAAAAGAAATTGCACAGCTTTGCAATGTATCGCCAAGCACTGTTTCCAATATTTTAAATGGAAAAACAAACGTAAGTGATCAGACACGTCAAAAAGTTATGAATACGATAACGAAACTTGAATACCAACCCAATTTTTTTGCACAGAGTATGCGGAAGCAAAACAGCCATATTATTGCTATTATTACAGAAGATCTCAATGCATTTAGCTCAGCGCCTATTGTCGAGGCGATAATGGAATATTGTGAACGCTATGGATATAAAACAATCCTAATGAATCTGCGTTTGTACCATAGATGGAATGATACATGGTATGAAAATACTGAACGAATAAAGACAATATTGCAGCCCGTTATTCGCGAAATACTATCATTTCGTGCGGATGGTCTGCTTTATGTATCCGGACATTGCCGCATTATCCATAACGTCTTTGACGGTCTTACCATTCCAGCCGTATTTGCTTATGGTATTTCTTCTCATTCGAAATACCCCTCTATAATTTTTGATGATGAAAAAGGCGCTTATGATATAACGAAATACATAATATCAAAAGGTCATAGCAAACTTGGGTTGATTGGTGGTTCTGCAGACAATCTGCACACGAAAAGCCGATTAATAGGATACCAGCGCGCTTTATTTGAATCGAATATCCTTTATAATCCGTTATGGACACGTTACGGAAACTGGCGCCGCGAATCCGGTTATCATGAAGCACAGTATTTAATCGAAAACGGCGTTACAGCGATTTTCTGTATGAATGATAATATGGCTGCTGGCGCTTATGATTATATTTATGAGAAACAGTTAAGTGTTGGAAAAGATATTTCCATAACCGGCTATGATAATAAAGAAATAGCAGATTATATGCGCCCCGGATTAACAACTGCTGAAATCCCGCTGCATGATATCGGAACTAAATCAGCCGAAACCTTGCTTAAAATGCTTGCATCTAATCCAGCAAAAGCAGAGGATTTTGGAATCCTCAGGCTGCCCTGCAAAATGATTGAGCGGGAATCTGTGTACAAAGTTCCCTCTTCTTAATTCCGTAATTGAATATAAAGTCGTATTTTTGTAAAACTTAACGAAATCTTCCATAGTTCTTTAGAATTTCTGCATTGTGCTTCTTATGGCTATATGCTATAATTTGTATGCCTATATTAAAATCAAGGAATAAATGAGACTGTCGCATTAAGACAAACGGATACAAGATATTCTAACTCTGTGCTAAGATTTATACCATATCTGATAGCATCAAAGCTTATTGCGACAGCCCCTATATTTATTGAAATATTTTATTATTCAGAAAGGATCGCTGTTATAAACTATGAAAGACAACAATTTTAATAAACTGACAAAAGTGCTTCTATATACTTTATGCGGCTCTATTGCAGCGTTTTATCTCTATGTAATCTACCTGGGATTTCAGCCGCGGGTATCCGATCAATATCGAGCATATTATATCGAACATACAATTCCTCAGTGGACAGGATAACGATATTCCTGTAACAGTTCAGCCTTTTGCTTCCTGTTATAAGCCTGTACCAATTTGCAGTTAAGGAGTTAGAATCAATATGGATATAGAGTTAGAACGGACGAACCATAAAAATCGCCTGCATTATCGTACAAAAGAAAATATTAAGATATTTGCAATTGTTTTTATTCTTTTTATTCTGTCAAGAGTACTGCTTACATTTGCGGCTTGTATCTATAATTATGTACATGAGGGATACACGCGAACTTGGGAGTTGTTGTATCATTATGATGCCTTGTGGTATGTGGATATTGTAGATAACGGATACCAGTCAACACCAAACAGCGGCACAGGTTATGCCAACTACGCTTTTTATCCGTTTTACCCAATCGTGCTGCGCTTCCTCAAGAATTTTCTACCTGACCGTTTTACCACCAATCAAATCGGGATTATGGTTTCAAATGTATGTGCACTCATTGCAGGGTTTCTGGGTGTGAAAACCGCCCGTCTTCGCTTTCCCAAAGATGAAGCATATTTTATGGCATTTTTGATTTTTTTTGCGCCACATACAATATACTTTTCTATGACATATACAGAAGCAATGTTTTTAATGTTTACGATTGGATTTTTCTACTGCTGCGGACGCAGAAATTTTTTGGCAGCTTCCATCCTTGCATTTTTTGCTGCTTTTACGCGGATTGTCGGTGTGTTTTTGGTGTTTTCTCTAGTGCTTTTTATGTATGAAGCAGATTATGGCTGGGATTTTCACTGGAAAAATATTACGGCTTTTATCAAAGGGATTTTTTTGCAGCCGCTGCGGTTACTTGAGATATTAATTTGCCCGCTGGGAATCTTTGGATATTTCTATTATCTATACCGCTTAACGGGTGATGTATGGGCAAGCGCACATATTCAAGTAGCATGGCATAAGTCGTATGATGGGATATTGCGCACGTTATTCTACAATCTGCTGGATTCCGGAAGCGGCACATCATCGCAGTATTGGGCATTGTGGGCACTGTTTGGACTGGCTATGTTTATGTATCTGTGTTATAAGAAGCAGTTTGCCGCGGCTGTTTTTGGATTTCTTGCAGTAGGGCTTTCGCTTCGGACAGATGCAATCGCAATATCACGGTATATTATGGGAAATTTCGCTGTATATATCGCACTCTACGAACTATTGCGCAGCCGACAGATTGCAAAAACAGTTGTGATTAACGCAAGTATTATTATTACAGGAATTATGTACTATATGTGGTTTAAAGGAGATTGTTACTTTATTTTTTAAATACAAAATAGGTCTGTCGCAATAAGGTTTAATTGTACAAGATATAGCATAAAACGCAACACAGTACTATAATATCTTGTATCTATTTTCCTTAATGCGACAGACCCTTTATCTATTTTCTTCCATTGTCCGCTGTGCAAGTCTTAGTGCCGAAATAATCGGTACAATTAATATCCCGCAAAAAAAGTTGCTGACACCATGCAGAAAATCCCACGGAAGCCCTGCGATAATCCAGGCAATCATTTTTGAAAAACTCATACCATAAAGCAGTGCCTGCATAGGCGCATAGAGCGTTCCATACAAAAAACCATGGGCGGCACAAACTGTCATATAGACAAATGGACGGATACCTTTCGGCATTGTCTTAGGCAAAAGCATTACAGCCCCCCAAAGCACTGTCCATATGTAAAGATATGCGTACCACCATGACGCAAAACCGCCAAACATCCCTGTTAACAGTACATAAATATAAATCGGATACAGCGCTTTACTCCGATAAACTACTGTAAAAGCAATGATAAACACACCAATTAAATGAATATTGGGTGCAAACTCCATAATAATTTTTGAGGCATACATTACAGCGCCGAGCATTGCAAAGACAGCGATTTCCCTTGTCGTCAGTTTCACGCTTTTTCCACGCGGAAAGAATAGCTTTCCCCTTCCGTAATCGGTGTGGTATCAACGCCGCTCATGGCATATTCTCCATTGACATAAAATGCCCAATACATACCATCCGTATCATAATCAACAGTTATTCCGTTTACAGTCTTTACATAAAGCCCATATTCACTGTTATCTCCGGCAATTAACCCGACTTCCAGAAGCGCTTCGCCCACAGTTTCCTTATCCGTATGGATTTCAAATGTTGTTTCGCTGCCGTCCTTATCCACTACGCTAAACGGAAAAACTGTATTGCCCTCTCCTAGCACATTAGAGTGTTTTGCATCACTTTGCTGTACCTCTTCGTGCTGCGCATTGTCCTCCTGCGGTGCTGTGATAGTCCCTTCTGTTGTAACCGCATTACTGCTTGGCTTGTCATTGCAGCCTGTTGTAGCAAGTGCCATAGCCACCATAAGCACCATACAAAGGATGAATGACTGTAACTTTTTGTTTCGTTTCATTTTCATCTTGACTCTCCTTTGATAATTATTCTCTTTGCCTTTTACCATATTTCCGGCGCTCGCGAAATGTTTGGCTGCAAAGAGTCTGGCTTGTCTGGATATTTCGACTTGGCACTGTGCTGACCACCTTCTCAGATAAAATCCAATGGCATTTCCCGAAGCTGTGGCATGCTCGGTTAGGTCATACACAAATATTTTTGTGCCTTACGGCGACGTGCTCGTACAGGATTTGCACCTGTTTCCCCAAACAATCCGAATATTATCATAATACTTTGTGATGGCAACGTCAAGAGGGATTATCGTTTCAGGTTTTCTAAATTATAGCAGCAATCCCACAACACTCTTGTTGATATTCATTTGACCATATATTATACTATTATCTGGAATTTTAGCCTATGAATGGGGTATGTGCGCGGCATTGACTGGAACGCTCTGGACAGGTGCATCCGAACATTTATTTAACAATTTCATAAGCAATTCCTTACATACAGTGACAGAAACAGGAGCAGATGAATTTATGACAGCCCAACCTTCTCCCTCCACTCAAAATACGCCTTCTCCAACTGTACAGCATACAAATCTCCCATCGTTTTTGCAGCGTCTATCGCTTTTTTATATAGATTGCCGTACATATCTTCTCGGGTTTTAAGTTCTGTTTTCGCCCAGTTCCAGATACCTTCTGCGTCCTCTGCGCCATTGCTGACCAGCGTACACGCTGCTTCCAAAAAATCATCAAACAAGCGGATTCTCTTAATTTCCTCAATTCCCTCCACTTGGACTGCTTCCTTTAAAACCGTTTCAGCACGTGAATATTGTTCTGTCTTTATATAATATTGGATAATATCTCTATATGCCGAAAGCTGCCCTGTCGATTTCTGTGCGGTGCGCTTTGACGCAAGCTGCTCCCATAGAAGTGTTTCATTATCCGCTTCTTTGCCCAAAAATGTATAAAACTGAATCAACATACTGCGATTGTTCTCATTCCACGCTGTCACGGTCTGTTTCCATTCCTCGACAAGCAGTTCCATAATATCCTTATATTCCAAATCCTCGCACATATAAATACAGTCCAGTAAATCATTGCTTTCAATATCTTCATCCATTGTAATGTTCCTATTGTATCCACAGGCGCAGTCAAAATTCGCATTCTGCGCCCGTTCAAACAAGGTATCATACTGATGATTGCCGTTGTGCTTTTGCAGCAAATACGTTAATATCTGAATGGTCGTGCCAATCCCCTGAAAATCATTGTTTTCTCTGTCCTTTAAATCTTCTTGAAATAAATATGCAAACGCAGCTTCATCATCTATTTTTTCATATAAAAGATAGTAGGTTAAGCGCAGACGATTTGTATAATTGGCATCGCCAACACCCCATTCTTTATCTATTTTTTCGTGATAGCAGACAGTGGCAGAATCATTTAATTTCAACCGCTCATATACTTCCCGCTGCTTCGATAGTTTATTTCTCAATCGTTCAATATACTTCATAAGTTTTCCTTTCTGCATGGCATAAATTATTTTTTGTATTTCCTCTGACTGTATCAGCATCCGCATCTTCTTGCTTCCATCTTCAACCTCTGGCTATCATTGGGGGACACGCCTTCCTGTTTTATATCATAAACAATTCGCTTTCCCTTGCTGCACAGCCCATACTGTCCAAATATACCCACGAGCGCAATTGTCTTGCGTGATATGGTAAAACTTATTGCCCGTGAGTATTAATATCAGCATACAAGCAAAAACACAAACAGTCAATATATGCGCCAAAATTGTTCCTATGCAAACATTAAACATTTATCACTATTTTTTCTCGTTATCTGCACAACACTGTATTAATGAATCATTAATACATCCAAGAAGCTGCATAGAAATAACTCTCTGGAAACCGTTGCAACCTTTCTGGAAAACACAACATTTTTTGAAATAAAGTACCTTTATTATAGTTCCTTATATAAATCCTTATAAAATCTTAATAAAATGCAAAGCATATGTTAAAGCATAAATTTTTATAATCTGATACAATAGCCCTATCAAAAAAATGAACCATTTTTTCAAAATAAGGCTCTTATCAACGATACATTGTTTATTCTCTCTACATGACGCGCAGCTTATGCGCCGCCATAGCGGCTTCCTTTCTCTATACAGAACTGCGCATAAAAATACTATATTTCAACAAAATGGAGGTCAACATATGCATTTACAAACAAATAATCAAATGAAACAATCATTGAAGCAAACAATCGCCATACTTTTTGGAGGCTGTTCGTCAGAATACAGCGTTTCGCTCTCCTCTGCCCATGCGGTAATTCAAAACTTGGACAAGCAAAAATATATGCCCATTCCCATTGGTATTTCTCAAAATGGGCAATGGTACTATTTTCATGGGGATATTGACAAACTGCTTACAGATACTTGGTGCAATCTGGAAGACTGCACACCAGCCACTCTTTCACCAGATAAATCACAACATGGTCTGCTTTTATTAGAAGATCATATTGTGCGCACAATAAAACTGGATGCTGTTTTTCCTGTGCTGCATGGAAAAAACGGTGAAGACGGCACTTTACAGGGTATGGTCGAACTATCCGGAATCCCACTAATTGGGTGCGGCACGCTTCCTTCTGCGCTCTGCATGGACAAGGATCGTGCCCATAAACTGGTTGCGGCGTCAGGCATCCGTGTACCTTTATCGCTGCTATTAACATCAAGCAGCCAAACCCCAAAAGCGGCAAACTTTGCAGAACAAATAGGCTATCCCCTTTTTGTAAAACCCGTTAAAGCAGGTTCTTCCTATGGCATCACCAAAGTCCCGAACGAGAGTGCACTTGCGAAAGCAATTTTGCTTGCATTTGAATACGATAATGAAGTGCTTCTTGAGGAAGCAATTGAAGGCTTTGAAGTAGGTTGTGCTATAATTGGAACAGAAATTTTGACAGTTGGTGAAGTTGATGAAATCGAACTTTCAGGCGGTTTCTTCGACTTTACAGAAAAGTATACATTGAAAACCTCAGATATTCATGTTCCGGCGCGGATTGACAAAACAATTTCCAACACGATAAAAGAAACAGCCAAACGCATCTATCAGATTTTAGGCTGCCGTATTTTTGCACGCGTGGATATGTTTCTAACACCTGACGGTGAAATTGTATTTAATGAAGTCAACACCATTCCGGGCTTTACCGAACACAGCCGTTTTCCTGGTATGCTCAAAGCCGCCGGATACTCCTTTCCACAAATATTGGATACCATTATTGAACTGGGGGTATCGGCATGAAACGCACTCTTTCGCCAAATACTGCCGCTACTTCGCAATCCAGCAGCACCAGCGCACAAAATACTAATTGCATGCAGTATCTCGACATCTTCCGCCTTGTTGCAGCATTGCTCGTCGTTGCAATTCATACGTCACCGCTATCAAGCTTTAACGCTGACGCCGATTTTTTCTTAACAAGAGTATTGGCGCGCGTCGCTGTTCCGTTTTTCCTAATGGTAACCGGCTTTTTTGTGCTGTCAGACGCAATTTATGGCAAAGTGGAATTGCTAAGCGCTGCTTCCACACATAGAAAAATGAAAAAGTATCTGAAAAAAACCCTGTTATTATATGTTTTTTCGATTCTTCTTTATTTTCCTGTAGGGCTGTATGCCGGGCATTTTCAGAACTTTTCATCTTTTTCTTTTGAAAATTTATGGAAAATGATTAAAATGCTGCTATTTGACGGCACTTTTTACCATTTATGGTATTTTCCTGCGTGCATGATTGGCATGCTGCTGCTTCTTATGCTAAAACGCTTTCTAACCGCACGTATACTTATGGCTGTAACGGTGATTTTATATTTTATCGGACTGTTTGGTGACAGTTATTACGGCGTGATTGCATTTGCGCCTGTTTTGTCAAAAATTTATCAATTCCTTTTTCAGATAAGTACCTACACACGCAACGGAATTTTCTTTGCACCGCTGTTTCTGCTTTTAGGAGCAAAAATCGGTGCCAAACAAGCATCAAAACCGTCAAACGACCGCCAAACATTGCAAAAAATATCGCCGTCTTCTGCACAAAACGGAAATGAACTGCTATACTTCGGATATCTTATTTGTTTTTTAATAGGAAGTTTTTTGCTTATGACCTTGGAAGCATTTACGCTGCACCGCTTGAATCTGCAGCGTCACGACAGTATGTATTTTTCGCTGATTCCCGTTATGTATTTCCTGATGAAATCACTCTTATCATTAAATCAGTCCCACTTACAGAAAACACAAACAACGATGCGAAATACTGCCTGTCTGCGTCCAATAACCACATGGATTTATATCCTGCATCCATTGATGATTGTCGTTCTGCGTGGTCTGGCAAAAGCGACGCACCAAACAGCGCTTCTTGTGGAAAACAGCTTGATTCATTATATTGGCGTATGCATTCTGTCGGTTTTGGTATCCGTCGGAATCCACCGTCTGCGCAACCTATTCACCGCTTTTTGCGCAGATTCTCAATACGGGACAGCGCACAAAAAAAATAACAATACTGAAAACAATATTTACCTAATAAACACGCCAAGTTCCACAGAATATTTTCCCTCCGACGCACATAATCAACTAACGCAGGAACGCGCATGGATTGAACTGGATATGGAAGCCTTGCGGCAAAATGTAATGTTTCTCCAATCACAGCTTCCTCGAAACTGCCGCTTTATGCCGATTGTAAAAGCCAACGCATACGGACACGGCGCTGTACTCATTGCAAATGCACTGCAGGATATGGGGGTATCCTCCTATGGCGTTGCAACACTGCAAGAGGGAATCGAACTGCGCCAGCATGGGATTACTGGTGAGCTCTTAATTCTTGGCTATACTGCACCTGCACAGCTT
Source organism: Lachnospiraceae bacterium (assembly GCA_009774395.1). GTDB lineage: Bacteria > Bacillota > Clostridia > Lachnospirales > Lachnospiraceae > COE1. Next base: position 3,810 of record VSNQ01000120.1, on the reverse strand, counting down.
CCGCTGCTTTTACAATATCGGCTTACGCAGACACTCGTTGATTACAGCTATGCAACCCAGCTTGCAGATATCTGGGAACATTTGCACTATACCGAAAAGCTTCATGTACACCTTGGAATTGATACAGGAATGCACCGCATAGGTGAACGAAGCGAACATATTGATAAAATTATCACAATTTTTCAGCTAAAAGCATTTCAAATGGACGGCATTTTCACGCACCTTGCTACCTCCGATATCAAGGAAAAGAACGGAATTATCTTTCAGGAAGCGCAAAAAAGAGCGTTTTCTAATGTAATTGCAGCATTAGAACAGCAAAATTTCCAGTGTCCTCCCATTCATTTTTTGGCAAGTTACGGAACACTAAATAACACTTTGCCCGCTAAAAAAAATGGCGCAATTTCTCCCTCTGAAAAGGTGAACACTGCAAACAGTGATTATAATAGGCATCTAACGGACAGTATCCATACCTATGGCAGTTATGTGCGTGTTGGGATTGCGCTCTATGGCGTGCTAAGCAATAAGCAAGATACTCTACAATGGCAGAACTGCCTAAAACCAGTGCTTTCATTAAAGGCGAAAATTGTTTCTGTTCGCCCTCTATATAAAAATGAATCGGCTGGTTATGGACTACAGTTTATCAGCGACCGCAACCGCACAATTGCCACGCTTGCTATTGGTTATGCGGACGGACTGCCACGCTCCTTGTCGAACCAAAAAGGGTATGTTCTTATTAATGGATATAAAGCACCAATTATAGGGTCTGTATGTATGGACATGACTATAGTGGATGTAACAGATATTCCAGATGTATCTGCCGGAGGAATCGCCGTTGTTATTGGAAAAAGCGGCGCACTGGAATCCAGTGCAAGCGATATCGCAGAATGTGCTGGTACGATTACAAATGATATTTTAAGCCGGCTTGGGGGGCGGTTGGAACGCATTTCGATAGAATAACTGCAGGGGGCTGTCAGGAAATATAATTTTCCGATAGCCCCCTTATCTTTTTGCGTTATTAGACAAAATTATTGGTTGCCTTATATATTATGTAATTAATTATATACTCACGAGTGATAAATTTTACCATATCACTCAAAATCATTACGCTCGTGAATCCACATTATTAGCAAGTATAAGCACTCGCCAGTATCACTTATAAGTGCAGATATTTTGACCTAAAGAACTGTTCAGAAATACAAAACGATGCCAAAGAGTAATCACTTTATTGATACATCCTATAGAATAATTTTAAGGCATCCTGTCCAAAAATCGTTTATTTCTTCATTCTTGGAAACATGACTCACTATTTCGGTATTTAATCTCCAATAAAGCATTTATATCCTTTCTAAAGAGATATACATAATCTGGATTATCCCCCGACAAAATATGCGGAAAACGTTTATATGCTTCCATAATCTGCGGTATGTTGTTTTTTGGTACATTTGACTTTACCACGTTCCCGTTTACAAGTCCTAGACAGAGGTTATAGTTTATTTTTCTCTTTACACGCCATGTTTCAGTATACACTAAAACAATTTTAACATTTTCCACTGGAATATCATTCATATTATAGCTGTATGTCCATTTTCTACCAATCCAGATATTCCCAATTTGTTCTGCATTGCTAAAATCACTATCGAGCTGCTGTTGTGTTACTTCCGGATTTTCCGCTAAATATCTTCTTACTTTCTTTCCAACAGAATTTGTAAGCTGCCGAACCACAATCGCCGCTTCAATCACCAACATAAACAAACCCATTGCACACCAGCCATAAATATTACTCATTTCTTCATGCATCGCCAGCTTTGGAATATCGCCCTGTATTGCCTGTAAAGATGCTGGCAGATATTTTACCAATAGGAATGCGGTCATCGCACCTATAACCAACAGAAGAAAAATCGAACTCTCCCACAACTTCATTGTTAATTTTCTAATCATCATAATTATATTATCCTTTCATTTTTCTTTGAGGCAAGCTATAATCAATCTTTATATTTTTGCACATATAATGCCATTTTGCGTACATCTAATTCATTCCTTTATAATGCGCTTTTAACGCTTTACTTTCTTGTAATTCTCACACTGTCATTGCTGCCTACTCTTTTGCGCACAAGTGTCATAAAGAACCCAATATTATCCTCTATATTAAAAGAAAAAGATTTATCACATTTCCGCTTATTTGATTCACTTTGATAATAGAATCTTACCATATAATATATGTAACTAATCCACACTTTTCCGCTGGGCATTGTTCCGGATACGGTTTCTGTTTCAACCTCACCAAGCCGCGCTGCATCCACGATTCTTACTCTGCCATCCCCAAAAAAGATACTCCAATACTTCTCCCCTACTTTACCCCACTGCATACTTTCCTTTGTCTGTTCCTCAAATGCCCACGCATTTTCTGTATTGACAAATTCCTCAATAAACGCATTCCGCAGCGTATTATCAGGGATTTCTTTCATTAAATTTTTCTTCATTCTCTTTAGGATTTTGCCCTGATTCGACAGCGTTTTTTGCCCCCACCAGAACAAAAGAGCCATTACTTCACCGATTATAAACCCCAATGGAACGTATAAAACTATGATTTTATTTATATTTTTTGATAAAATTCCAATTCCTACAAAAATAGCTAAAGCTATAACCATGCTCAACGTTACAAAGCGATATCCTTTCTTCAAATTGTAGGCACACCATGCTTTCACATATCCCATATGTTGTGCAAGAAACTGTTCCGGCATATTTTCGGATATCTTAGACATATTTTCCCTGTCCCTTGTGCCGTTCATTAACATCCCTAACAGTCCAAAAACAAATATCAAAAAATTAAAAATTGCTGTTATGGTGCAAATTGAAATCTCTGTCGGATTCAAATGGTTGATTTTTTTAGGCTCTATGACATACCATTGTGCCTGCTTCTGATCTGCCAGCATATCCTCGCACATTCTTCCTAAAACTTTTCCAAATTCATCTTCTTCAAAATATATTCTCATATCATCATCCGACTTCAGAGAACGCTTATACAATTTCTTAATTTCGCAATTTTCCAATGCTTCCAACGCACTGTCTATTTGCTTCTGATTCGCTGGCTCCAAAGACCCTTTTACGGCAACCGGTAAAATATCCAGTTGAATCCGTCCCTCTGCTGGAATTAAAGACTTCCTCATAAGTCCATCAAATCCCTTCGTATCCTGACTGAAACCAATAATGCATAAAAAAGAATTTCTATCCACATCATATACCACATACCCTATAACCTCTGCCTTGTCTGGATCATTTGGGTTATTTGAATCATATTTTTCTACCCACGATGCCGCTGGATAAAGTGCCTCATAAGAAATATACTCTCCCTCCGCATCTTCAAAACATTCCCCTTGTTCCAAAGGCCGTGCTCCTGTTCGCAATTTTATAAACTGCGATCCCGCCAGCAGCCAGAAAATCACTGCCACAAGACCTGTGCACAACACGATTCCAATATTCCATTTCTTTTCCATTGTAATACTTTCCCCCTCATAAACCATTTAAAATTGCCATTTAACTTTGCTATACTCTCGAGCGAAAAAATTTATCATACTCTTCAATATTATCAACTCGTAAGTTTGCATTATTGGCTAACATTAATGTTTTCGAATATATACTACATAACGGCAGAATTTACCGTGTTGTACTGGTTAAACGTATATGACTGACGTTATGTAGTCAGGTTACTCGAAAATTTTAACTGTTAAGCCGTATAAATTATAATTATTAAAAAAGACCAACAAAATAAATAATAATATTTTTATTTGTCTATATAAGTATAATTTACAT